>NZ_JBEYUK010000007.1:0-265318 GCF_040643475.1 Streptomyces sp. NPDC047130
ACGGCCGTGTCGTGCGGGTCAGCGGGCCGCCGGCAGGGCCAGGGACCCCAGGCCCGCCGCGCAGGCCAGAGCGGCGCAGGCGGCCGCGGCGTGCCGGCGCAGCAGGTCGCGGCGCAGCTCCTGGTAGCGCGCCTCGTACTCCCCGCGGAGCTGGTCGGCCCGCTCGGCGGCCTCCCGCAGCATGCGCCGGCTGAGGCCGAGGCGCAGCGGCACGTAGTGGCGGGCGAGGTCCTCCGCCTGCGCGGACGTCAGCCACGGCATGCGCGCGCACAGCTCCCGCGCCTCCTGCCGGGCGCGCTCACGGTGGGTGTGGGCGATCAGGTGGGCCTCCATCTCCACCGACGGCGGGACCCCGCGCCCGCCCGGCGTGGGCAGGCTCATGTCCGCCGTCCGCGGTGGCTCGCCGCGTCCACGACGTCCCGCTTGCCGTCGTTCTCGTCCTCGTCGAACGCCGCCAGGTCCGGGTGGTGCAGGTCGAAGGCCGGGGACTCGGACCGGATCCGGGGCAGCGTCTCGAAGTTGTGCCGCGGCGGCGGGCAGGAGGTCGCCCATTCCAGCGAACGGCCGTAGCCCCACGGGTCGTCCACCGTGATCCGCTCGCCGCGCTGCGCGGTGCGCCAGACGTTGTAGAGGAACGGCAGTGTCGACAGGCCCAGCAGGAAGGCGGCGATGGTGGAGACGGTGTTGAGGGCGGTGAAGCCGTCGGCGGCCAGGTAGTCGGCGTAGCGGCGCGGCATGCCCTCGGCGCCCAGCCAGTGCTGCACCAGGAACGTGCCGTGGAAGCCGACGAACAGCGTCCAGAAGTGCATCTTCTCCAGGCGGTGGTTGAGCATGGTGCCGGTCATCTTCGGCCACCAGAAGCTGAATCCGCCGAACATCGCGAACACGATCGTGCCGAACAGCACGTAGTGGAAGTGGGCGATCACGAAGTAGCTGTCGGTGACGTGCCAGTCCAGCGGCGGGGAGCCGAGGACCACGCCGGTCAGCCCGCCGAACAGGAAGGTGACCAGGAAGCCCACCGCCCACAGCATGGGCGGTTCGAAGGAGAGCGAGCCCTTCCACATGGTGCCGATCCAGTTGAAGAACTTCACCCCGGTCGGGACGGCGATCAGGAAGGTCATGAAGGAGAAGAACGGCAGCAGCACACCGCCGGTCGCGAACATGTGGTGCGCCCACACGGCGACCGAGAGGCCGGTGATGGCGATGGTGGCGCCGACCAGGCCCATGTAGCCGAAGATCGGCTTCCGGGAGAAGACCGGGATGATCTCGCTGATCACGCCGAAGAACGGCAGCGCCAGGATGTAGACCTCGGGGTGCCCGAAGAACCAGAACAGGTGCTGCCACAGCAGGGCCCCGCCGTTCGCCGGGTCGTAGACGTGGGTGCCGAACCTGCGGTCCGCCTCCAGCGCGAACAGGGCGGCGGCCAGCACCGGGAAGGCCAGCAGCACCAGCACCGAGGTGAGCAGCACGTTCCAGGTGAAGATCGGCATCCGGAACATGGTCATGCCCGGGGCGCGCAGGCACAGGACGGTGGTGATGAAGTTGACGGCGCCGAGGATGGTGCCGAAGCCGGAGAGGGCCAGGCCCATGATCCACAGGTCGCCGCCGAGGTACCCGGTGTGCTCCCTGCCGCTGAGCGGGGTGTACGCCGTCCAGCCGAAGTCGGCCGCGCCGTTGGGGGTGAGGAAGCTGGCCAGCACGATCAGGCTGCCGAACAGGAACAGCCAGAACGAGAAGGCGTTCAGCCGGGGGAAGGCGACGTCGGGGGAACCGATCTGCAGCGGCATGATCGCGTTGGCGAACCCGGCGAAGGTCGGGGTGGCGAACAGCAGCAGCATCATCGTGCCGTGCATGGTGAACGCCTGGTTGTACTGCTCGTTGGAGATCAGCTGAAGCCCCGGGCGGGCCAGTTCCGCGCGGATCACCAGGGCCAGCAGACCGGCGAGCAGGAAGAAGACGAACGAGGTGATCAGGTACAGGTGACCGATCTTCTTGTGGTCGGTCGTCGTCAGCCACGAGACGATCACGCGTCCCGGCCCGCGGCCCTTCACGGGCACCGGGGCAACAGGTTCGGTATGGCTCGCCATCGGTCTCCTCGGTGCATGGCGGTCGACGCGGTCGACGCCTGCGGCGGATGGAAGGGACCGGCGAACCGGGGGTTCCCCGCCCTCCGCCTCACCGGTCCGGCCGAAGGTAGCCGTGAACTCTTCCCCGCACGGCGCGTCGCAGCCGTGCCGTGGGGCCGAATGGCCGGTCGATCCACCCTTCCGGGCGACGGGGCGACGGGGCGACGGGGCGACGGGGCGACGGGGCGACGGGGCGACGGGGCGCGGCCCGGCGTCGGCGCGGCCCGGCGTCAGCGCTCGGCGACCGTGACGCCCAGCGCCTGGGCGAACGCCGGGGCCAGGTCGAGGAGCTGGCCGTGGTCGATGACCGCCCCGCTCAGCGCCTCCACGCCGTCGGCGATGCCCAGGGACGCCGCGCCGCGCAGGTCCACGGAGCCGAGCCGGGCGCCGCGCAGCCGGACGCCGTCGAGGGTGGAGCCGGGGAAGGACACGTCGGTGAGCGTCGCCTCCCCGAAGTCCACGTCGCGCAGCAGGCAGTCCACGAAGCGGACCTCCCGCAGCGCCGCGGAGCGCCAGTTCACCGAGTCCAGCTTGCAGTGGGAGAAGGTCACCCGGCGCAGCGTGGAGCCGAAGGCCTGCGCCCCCGCCAGCATCCCGGAGACCAGCGAGACGTCCATCCACGACGACTCGGCCAGGTCGGTGCCCACCCAGCGGGTGCTGTGGCACCACACGTCGGTGAACCGGGCCCGCCGCATCCCCCCGCCCTCGAACGCCACCGAGGTGAAGGCGCACTCCACGAACCGGGCGCCGCCCGCCCGGGGCTCCAGGAACTCCCGCTCGTCGGCGTGGACGGTGTCGTACACGCCCTCGGTCTCCAGCTCCCCGGGCAACGGCTCCAGGTAGCCGGCGTACGGCAGGTCGCCGAGCTCTTGGGGGACGGCCGTCATGGGCACCTCGCAGACGTACGGGAGGCACCGACTCTACCGGGGCCGGCGCCGCGGGCGCCGTTTCGAACCGTTCCTTCCTGGTACCCCACCGCCCACGGGGACGGACACCGAGCGCTCGGCCGGGAGGACCGGATGAAGAAGATCGTGTGGGGGCTGCCCGCCCTCGCCGCCGGGGTGGTGGCGGTGCGCGGAGCCCGCGCCCGGGGCCGGGAGGACCGCGAGGACCGCGAGGCGGAGGAGGGGCGTGCCGGGAACCGGTGGCTGGCGGTCACCGTCAACCTGCCGCCCGAGGAGGTCGGCCGCGGCGGTGAACTCCCGCCGCCGCTCGACCGGTTCGCCGACCGGGTCGACGTGAGGATCACCCCCGCCCCCGGCGACCGCGGCACCGAACTGGCCGTGCTGCTGAAGGACCCGCCCTCGCGCCTCGCGTCGTCCCTGCCGGGACGGCTGGCCGGCGAGGACCCGCGGCAGGAGCTCCGGGTGGCCCTGCGGGAGGCCAAGTCGCTGCTGGAGACGGGCGAGGTGATGCTGCCCGACACGCCGCCCACCACGCACGACACCCCGGGCGGGAAGGTGCTGGGACTGCTGAGCCGGAGGTCCGGCGGGGAAGGAGTGCTGTGAAGGCGCTGTGCTGGGAAGGCGTGAACGAGCTGGCCGTGGAGCAGGTCCCCGACCCGGAGCTGCGCAACGACCAGGACATGATCGTGCGGCTGCTGGCCGGCACCACCTGCGGGTCCGACCTGCACCTGATCGGCGGCTACATCCCCGCGATGCGGGCCGGCGACGTCATCGGGCACGAGTTCGTGGCCGAGGTCGTCGAGACCGGGCGGGGGGTGCGGCGGCACAAGCCGGGCGACCGGGTCGTGGTGTGCTCCTTCGTCGGCTGCGGCCGGTGCTGGTACTGCGCCAACGACCTGTGGTCGCTGTGCGACAACACCAACACCAACCCCGGCGTCGGCCAGGCCCTCTTCGGCTACGAGACCGGCGGCATCTTCGGCTACTCGCACGCCATGGGCGGCCTGCGCGGCAGCCACGCCGAGTACGTGCGTGTGCCGTTCGCCGACCACGGGGCGTTCCCGGTGCCCGAGGAGGTCGACGACGTCAGCGCTCTGTTCGTCTCCGACTCGGTGCCGACCGGGTGGATGGGCGCCGACCTCGGCGGGGTGAAGCCGGGTGACGTGGTCGCCGTCTGGGGCTGCGGGGCGGTCGGCCAGATGGCGGCGCGGGCGGCCCTCCTGATGGGCGCGGAACGCGTGATCTCCATCGACCGGATCCCCGAGCGGCTCGCCATGACGGAGCGCCACATCGGGTCCGAGACCATCGACTACACCCGCACGGACGTCGCGGCGGAGCTGCGGGAGCGGACCGGCGGCCGGGGACCGGACGTGTGCATCGAGGCGGTGGGCCAGGAGGCGCACGGCGACGGCATCGGCCACGTCTACGACCAGGTCAAGCAGCAGCTGCGGCTCCAGACCGACCGGCCGACGGCGGTCCGGGAGGCGATCCACGCCTGCCGCAAGGGCGGCACGGTGTTCGTGCTCGGGGTCTTCGCCGGGGGCGTCGACAAGTTCCCGCTCGGCGCCGTCGTCAACAAGGGGCTGACGCTGCGGGGCGCGCAGATGCACGGGCAGCGGTACATCCCGATGCTGCTGGAGCGGGTCGCCGCGGGGGACATCAGCACGGCCCACCTGGCGACCCACACCTTCCCCCTGGACGAGGCCCCGAAGGCGTACGACCTGTTCAAGCACAAGAAGCAGGGCTGCGTCCGCTCCGTCATCCGCCCCTGAGGCCGCCGGGGGCGGGGTCAGTGCCGCGGGGCGGCGGTGAGCGCGCGGTCGCCGGCGGCGAGGACGCGGCGGGCGCGGGGGGTGCCGGGCGGGAGGGCCGCGGCGAGGAGGTCCAGGGTGGGGATCAGGCCGGCCGCGGGGACACCGCGGGCGGCGAGGACCTCCGCGGTCCAGGTGAGGAACTCGGTGAAGAGGGCGTCGTCGTCGACGTAGACCGCCGCCGCGAGGTGGTCCACGATCTGCGCGACGTCCTCCGCCGTGCGGTCGCGCTGCACGTCCGAGTACGTCCGCATCGGCGGGAACCGCTCCTCCAGTCCCGCCAGGGCCGACCGCACCAGCTCCTGCCGGGCCCGCGACACGACCGCGTACTCCTGGTCCGCCAGGTGCGGCAGGTCGTCGACGGGCCGGTGCCCCGGCCGCGGCAGGCTCCCGGCGAGGCCCGACGCCAGCACGTCCGCCGCCCCCAGCGCGTCCGGCGCCCACCCGTCCGCGCCCAGCGCCCGCGCGTACCGCCCGTCCGTCCCGAACGCCCGGCCGCCGGCGAGCACCGGGAACCCGGCGTCCTGGCAGGCGGCCACCACCCGGTGCGCGGTGGGCAGGTGACGCGGCAACGAGCAGGACAGCGCCACCGCCCGCGGGGCGGAGGCGTGCAGGTCCGCGACCAGGTGCGCGGTCGGCACGTGGGCGCCGAGGAACCCGACCTCCCAGCCGCGCCGCCGCAGCACCTCCGCGACCAGCCGGGCCGGCAGCGCGTGCCACTCGCCGTCCACGCAGGCCACCGTGATCCGCCCGAGGTGCGGGGCGGGCGGCCGGTGCGCCGGGTGGTGGGCGAGCGCGGCCATCACCCGCTCGTTGACCGCGGTCGCCGTGTGCTCCTGGGCCACCGTGATCCGGTTCGCCGCCCATTCGGCCCCGATCCGCACCTGCGCCGGCGCGATCAGCCCGAGGAGCGCGTCCTCCACGCTCAGGCCGTCCTCGACCGCGTCCAGGACGACCCCGGACGCGGTGTACTCGTCGCCCTCCCGCAGCGCCTCCCACAGGCGCTCGTGGACGTCCAGGGGCACCTTCTCCCAGGGCGCCTGGGCCGGGGCCGCGCCCCGGTCCTCGGAGTGTCGCTGCGTCATGCGGAGGGGCCTTCCTGAGGCGATGAGCGGTGCGGGGCGCCGACGGCCACCACCGCGATGTCGTCATGATCGTTCCCCGAGAGCCAGTCCGCGACCAGCATGTGCACATGATCGGCCAGCGCGTCGACCGGCATGCCCGCGCACTCGGCCAGCGCCGCCTCGAGCCGCCGCTGCCCGAACATCTCGTTCCCCAGCGGCCCCCCGCGCGCCTCGGTGACGCCGTCGGTGAAGAACACGCAGGTCTCGCCCGGCTCCAGGACCACCTCGGCGGTGGTGGAGCTGATCTCGTGGAAGGCGCCGACCAGCGTGCCCCGGGTGGGCGCCTCCTCCACCGCCCCCGAACGCCGCACCACCAACGGCGGCGGATGACCCGCGCTGGTGACCCGCAGCCGCACCAGCGGACCGTCGCGCACCACGGAGGCCAGGGCCAGCGTGGCGAAGCGCGGGTTGGCGGGGGTGAGCAGGGCGCCGTTGAGCAGGCCCAGCAGCCGCTGGTGGTCGTCGGCGAGCGGCAGCAGCGCCTGCAGGGTGTTGCGTATCTTGCCGGTGAGGACGGCGGCCTCCAGCCCCTTGCCGCAGACGTCGCCCAGCACCACCAGCGTCTCGTCGCCGGAGCCGGAACCCGGATGGACGTCGTAGAAGTCGCCGCCCACCCACTCGCTCGCCCCGGAGGCCCGGTAGACGCCGGCGTACTCCACGCCGTGGACCGCCGACAGCCCGGGAGGCAGCAGGCCCCGCATCAGGGTGGCGGTGATCGCCGCCTGGTCGGCGTGCAGCCGCGCGGCGGAGAGGGCGGCGCCCGCCCGGCTGGCGAAGAGGCGGGCGAAACCCGGACCGGGGCGGGCGTCGTCGGCGCCGTCGGAGGCGCCGGTGTCGAGCAGCAGCAGCGCCCCCGCGGGCATGCCCTGACCCGGCAGCGGGGTGAGCGACGCGCGGGTCACCGGCCCCGTCAGGGACTCCGGAACCGCCCAGTCGGGCAGCAGCGCGGGGTCGACGGTGACGGTGGCGGGCGAGGGCAGGCGCCCCAGCAGGGCCTCCTCCAGACCCGGAACCGCCGCAGGTTCGGCGCGCAGCAACTGGTGGGTCGCCACGCCGTCCGGGCCGCAACGGGCCACCGGCAGGCCCCGGCCGAGCGCGGGGGCGACGACCACCGCGGCGTCGGCCAGGTGCTCGGCGGCCAGCCGTGCGGTGAGCTCCAGGCAGCGCTCGGGGTTGAGGGTGGCGAGCAGCGCGCCGGATGCCTCGGCGAGCACGCCGGCGAGCCGCCGCTCCTCCGCCAGCCGGCGCTCGGCGGCGTGGCGCGCGGTGTCGTCCAGCAGCCACCAGCCGACGCCGCCGTCCGGGGCGAAGACCGGGTGCGCACGGAACCAGCGGTCGCCGACCGGACCGCAGGAGGTGGCGACAGAGCCCTGGGACGAGGCGGCCCGGCAGGCGCGCTCGTGGGCCTTGACCAGCCAGGAGGGCGCGGCGTCGCGCAGCGGCACCCCGGTCGCGGCGCGCGGGAGCAGCACGGCGGCGGCGGGGTTGAGCGAGGTGACGACACCCATCGGGTCCGCGGTCAGAAGAGGGAAGGGGGCCGTACGGGCCGCTTCCCGTTCGAACGCGGCGGCCGAGGGGTTGTCGTGAAGTGAGTGCGAGGGGTCCATCACGGGCGTGACCGAAGCACGCCGACCGCCCTTCTGAACGACATTGGTCCTACCACCTTCCCGCGCTTCGGCGTGTGGGAGCAAGTGCGGGCCCCGATGTGTGCCGGGTCACGGCCGCGGCCTGGTCCGCTGCCGGCGCGGCCGGGCGTCCGGACCGCGGCGGCCGGCCACCGAGGCGCACCGCGGGCACACCCGCCGGACCCGGTCCGCGGCGCCGCCGGACTCCGGGAAGGTGTCCTGCCAGAGCACCCCGGCGAAGCGGGTCAGCTCGGAGCGGCTGATCGACAGACCGCAGACGGTCCGGTTGGTCCCCGGCTCCCAGGCGCACCTCGCCGGCCGGGAGCCGCCGCCCGTCCTCCTCGTCGGTCCACCGTCCGGACGCCGCCACCGCGTAGCGCCTGGGCCTGGCCATCGTCGTCACGTCCCGGTCACCGAGATGCGGATCCCGCTGCGGGGCCGGGCCGGCATCCGGTGGAGGGAGATCCGCAGGTCCTGGTCGGGCACCCGGTGCTCCAGCCGGGCCAGCCGCAGCGTTAGCGCCTCCAGCAGCGCGATGGTGATCGCCTCGCCGGGGCAGCGGTGGCCCCGCGCCGGGTCGCCGCCGCCCTGCGGCACCAGCTCGTCGCGCTCGACCGGCCGCTTGAGGAACCGCTCCGGCCGGAAGACGTACGGGTCGCCCCACAGCTCCTCGTCGTGGTTCTGGCCGAAGAGGTCGAGCAGCACCAAGCCGCCCTCGGGGATCCGCTCGCCGCCGTACGACACCTCCGCCGGGGCCCGTCCGCCGATCAGCGGCGCGAACGGGTAGAAGCGGCGCAGCTCGTGGACGAAGGCGGCCAGGTAGGCGGCGTCGTCCGTCCACAGCCGGTCCCGCACGTCCGGCCGGTGGTGCAGCAGGTGCCCGGCGAAGGAGACGAACCAGGTCACCGCGACCGTCGGGCGCAGCACGTTCAGCAGCTCCACGCCGGCGACCCGCGGCTCCAGCGGCAGACCGTCCGCGTCGCGGTGCCGGGCGATCACCTCGAGCGCCGAGCCCTCCGGCGGGGCCAGCGCGTCGTCGCGGACCTCCTCGACGACTCCCGCCGCCCAGAACTCGCGCCGCGCGCGGGCCCGCCGGGCCCGCCAGTGCCGCGGACCGCCGGTGGCGAAACCGTCCACCATGGCCACCAGGTCGCGGGCGAGGGGACCGACCTCGTCGTCCCGCAGCGGCACCCCGGCCCACCGGCACACGCCCTCCGCGAGGACCGCGGCCACCTCGTCGAACAGCACGATCTCGTCCCGCTCCGCCCAGCCGGGCACCGCCCGCTCCCAGGCGTCGGCGACCTGCTCGGTGAGGTCGGCGACCTGCCGCGGGTCGGTCAGCAGGGACAGGAACATCGCCTTGCGCACCCGGTGCGCCTCACCGTCCAGGGTGTGCACGGCGCCCTTCCCGAAGAGCGTGCTCAGCACGGGCTCCGGCAGGGCGGGCCCGCGCACCACGTGCCGCTCGTCGTACACGAACCGGACCGCCTCCGGGCCGCGCAGGGCCACGGTGGGGCGGCCCGCCAGCCGGGTGCGCAGCGGGGTCCCGTACCGCCGGACCAGCCCGGGGAGCCAGGTGTAGCCCTTGAGCAGGAGCGCGGCGGTGCGGTCGGCGAGCGGAGAGGGATTGCTGGACATGGCGGGCGAGTGCCCGGGGGCCGGGCCGGAAAACTCCCTGCTCCGCCGAGCGGGTGAGCGGCGGACTGCCCCCGCCGGGGCTGGGCACCGGGCGCAGCACAGGCGGGAGCCGAAGGCCGGAGTCCGCCGTGAGGAGGTGGTACGACGATGACCACGAACGACGCGCGCCCGGCCGGGGCCCGCTCCCCGGTGCAGCGGGCCGCCCAGGCGGTGGGCCTGGTGTTCGTCCTGGTGGGACTGCTCGGGTTCGTGCCCGGCATCACCACGAACTACGGCGACCTGCAGTTCGCCTCGCACGGGTCGGGCGCCAAGCTCCTGGGCGTCTTCCAGGTGTCGATCCTGCACAACCTCCTGCACCTGCTCCTCGGCGTGCTCGGCCTGGCCCTGGCGCGGACCGCGCAGGCCGCCCGCGCCTACCTGATCGGAGGCGGCCTGGTCTACCTGGTGCTGTGGGTCTACGGGCTGGTCGTCGACCACCACAGCAGCGCCAACTTCGTGCCGCTGAACAACGCCGACAACTGGCTCCACCTCTTCCTGGGCCTCGGCATGATCGCCCTGGCCCTGCTGCTGACCCGCGGCCGCGGCGGCGCCGGAACGCACCGGGCCACCGGGGGCCGCGGCGACGGCGGGGCCAACCTGGCGCCCTGAGCGGTTGGCACGGAGCCCGGCGGGTGACTCGCGAGGTGACACGTCCGGGCGACCACGAGGAGGCCCCATGCCGGACCCCCAGGACCGCGACCGGGCCGACAGCCCGCTGGAGCAGGTCGGGACGTCCACCCCGAGGAGGAGCGCGCCCGCCAGGACGACGAGCAGCCGTCCACCACCGACGAGGACGGCGGCGACCGACCCGCGCGACCGACCCGCGCGCCCCTCGGGCGACGCACGAGGCCCCCGTCCCGTTCGGTGAGAACGGGACGGGGGCCTGATCGTGCCGGGGGCCGGGGGCCGGGGGCCGGGGGCCGGGGGACCGGACCGGTCAGCGGCCGGAGCCGCCGCCCGGCGTGCGGCGGCGCCCCTGCGCGGGACGGCTGCGCCGGCCCCGGCGGGAGGCCGCGGAACGCGCGGACGGAGCCGTCGCGGCCGGGGCCTGGATGACCACCGGGACGCCGGACGGGGCCTGGGCGCCGGTGATCCGGGTCAGCTCCGCCTCGCCCGAGCGGACCTTGGCGATCCGCGGCGTGATGCCGGCGTCCGCCATCAGCCGGTCCATCTCGCGGCGCTGACTGGGCAGCACCAGGGTGACGACCGTGCCGGACTCGCCGGCGCGGGCGGTGCGGCCGCCGCGGTGCAGGTAGTCCTTGTGGTCGGCCGGCGGGTCGACGTTGACGACCAGGTCCAGGTTGTCGACGTGGATGCCGCGCGCCGCCACGTTGGTGGCCACCAGCACGTTCACCAGGCCGTCCTTGAACTGCGCCAGGGTCCGGGTGCGCTGCGGCTGGGACTTGCCGCCGTGCAGCGCCGAGGCGCGCACGCCCACCGACAGCAGGTGCTTGGTGAGCCGGTCCACCGCGTGCTTGGTGTCCAGGAACATGATCACGCGACCGTCGCGGGCGGCGATCTCCGTGGTCGTGGCGTGCTTGTCCGCGTCGTGCACGTGCAGCACGTGGTGCTCCATGGTGGTGACCGCGCCCGCCGACGGGTCCACCGAGTGGACCACCGGGTCGTGCAGGTAGCGGCGCACCAGCAGGTCCACGTTGCGGTCCAGGGTGGCCGAGAACAGCATCCGCTGCCCGTCCGGGCGCACCTGGTCCAGCAGCGCGGTGACCTGCGGCATGAAGCCCATGTCGGTCATCTGGTCTGCCTCGTCGAGCACCGTGATCGACACGCGGTCCAGCCGCACGTCGCCGCGGTCGATGAGGTCCTTCAGACGGCCCGGCGTGGCCACCACGACCTCGGCGCCGCCGCGCAGCGCGCCCGCCTGGCGGCCGATCGACATGCCGCCGACCACCGTGGCGACGCGCATGCGCAGCGCCTGGGCGTACGGGGTGAGCGCGTCGGTGACCTGCTGGGCCAGCTCGCGGGTGGGCACCAGGACCAGGCCCAGCGGCTGCTTCGACTCGGCGCGCTGCCCGGCCAGACGGGCCAGCAGGGCCAGCCCGAAGGCCAGCGTCTTGCCCGAGCCGGTCCGGCCGCGGCCCAGGACGTCACGCCCGGCCAGCGAGTTCGGCAGCGTGGCCGCCTGGATCGGGAACGGCGCGGTGACGTCCTGCGCGGTCAGCGCCGACAGCAGCGCGGCCGGCAGGTCCAGCGCGTCGAACGTCTCCACCGCCGGCAGCGCCGGGGTGATGGTGGCGGGCGGCGCGAACTCGCTGGAACGGGCCGGGGAACCGGGGCGGCGCGTGCCGCCCTTGCGGGACGGAGCCCCCTGGCGACCGGCCCCGGAGCCCTGCGAGCGGTACCGGCCGCCGCGCGAGCCGGAGCCCGAGCCGTCGGACGGGCGGCGGTCGGGACGCGAGCCGTTGGAGCGGGTGGTGCGGTTCAAGGCGGAACCTTCCTCGATGCGGCACACGTATCGAGGAATTCCCCCGGGCGGGCGAGCGCCGTGCGGGTATTCGCAATACTTGAGCCGGTGGGTGGGCGAAACAGCGCCGGCCGGAGAAGGCGGCGGCTGCGCCGGAAGAATGAGCCGGACGTGTACGGGAGATGAATGTCCGTACCGAGTGCGTCCGGAAGGGGCGGCGGAGCTCGCCGCCCGGGCGTCCGCGCGGCGAACACCGCACGGGAATGGGGCCCGCACTGCGTAGTGCGGGCCCCGGTCCGTCGAACGCGTCAGCGTCAGGCGGGAACGATGTTCTCGGCCTGCGGGCCCTTCTGGCCCTGCGTGACGTCGAAGTTCACCTTCTGGCCCTCCTGAAGCTCACGGAAGCCGGAGGTGGCGATGTTCGAGTAGTGGGCGAAGACGTCGGGGCCGCCGCCGTCCTGCTCGATGAAGCCAAAACCCTTTTCCGAGTTGAACCACTTCACGGTGCCAGATGCCATATTGAATCTCCTTCTGGGCATGCCCGGATCCACACCGCGTGGAACCGGAGTCGCTGCGATGATTTC
Organism: Streptomyces sp. NPDC047130; assembly: GCF_040643475.1. NCBI lineage: Bacteria > Bacillati > Actinomycetota > Actinomycetes > Kitasatosporales > Streptomycetaceae > Streptomyces > Streptomyces sp. NPDC047130. The sequence continues at coordinate 12,272 of NZ_JBEYUK010000007.1, forward strand.
CCGTCCGGAGATCCCCGGCAAGCGGTGAAACTGCCGAAAACAAAAAGAGTGCTCGTCGACGAAAGGGTCGGAAGAGCACTCGAAGCCTCTGGGAACCAAAACTGCAACTTCTGCGACCGTAGCACACAAGGGCCGTCGGCGGGTCGACCGACGGCGTCCGGATGGGGTGTGCCACCGGTCCGGAGCACACGTTCGTGGTCTGATGAACGTGCGGAAGGGCCGGTCGCGGGCACGGGCCCGGGGAGGAACGGCGGGGTGGGGACGACGACGTTGCTGACGGCCGACGGAGTGAGCCGCAGCTACGGGGAGCGGGTCGCGCTGCGGACCGTGCGGCTGGAGATCGCCCGCGGCGAACGGGTCGCGCTGATGGGGCCGAACGGGTCGGGCAAGTCCACCCTGCTGCGGATCGCCGCCGGGCGGGACCGGCCGGACGCCGGCACGGTCCTCCTCGACGGGGCGCCGATGACCGAGGACGACCCCCGGGTGCGGGCCCGGGTCGCCGTCGTCGCCGACACGCCGAGCTGGTACCCCGACCTCACCGTGCGGCAGCACCTGGAGCTGGTCGCGGTCGGCCACGGGGTGGCGCGGGAGCGGATCGACGACGTGCTGCGCGAGATGCGGCTGGACGCGCACGGGGAGTCGCTGCCCGGCGCGCTGTCCTCCGGGCAGCTCCAGTCCCTGCTGCTCGGCGCGGCCCTGCTCAGGCCCCGCGACCTGCTGGTGCTCGACGAGCCCGAGCAGCGGCTCGACCCCGGCGCGCGCCGCCGCCTCGCCGGCCTGGTGCGGGCCGAGGGCGACCGGGGCACCGCCGTCCTCTACGCCACCCACCACCACGAGCTGGCCCGTGCCGCCCACCGGGTGGTGCTGATGCGGGACGGGGCGGTGGTCGCCGACGGGCCCGCCGAGCGGGTGCTCGCGACGGCGGAGACGCAGAGATGAGCGGCGCGAGCGGCATGAGCGGCGCGAGCGGCACGACGGCGCCGGTGGCCGGGGAGCGGGCGGACGGGCCGCGGCCGGCCCCGGACCGCACGGCCGAGGTGCGCGCCTGGCTGAGGGCCCGGCGCGGGGCCGAGACGAGGCGGCGGTTCGTCTCCCGCCTCTACACGGCCGTGGTCCTGCTCGGGGGCTGGTACGGCCTGTTCCTGGCGGGGCTGCTCGCGGAGTCCGGGCAGCGTCCGTTCGCGGTGCACGCCGCCGTCACCGAGGCCGTGCTGCCCGCCGGGCTGACCACGGCCGCCGCCCTCGTCGTGTGGGCCACCGTCCGCGACGCGCTGTGGCGGGGGCCGGTGACCCCGCCCGCCCCCGTGGTCGACCTGCTGCTGACCCTCCCGGTGCGGCGGCGGACCTTCCTGCTGCCCTGGTTCTGGCTGTCCGCCGGGATCTGGTCCACCGCGGGGCTGCTGCTGGGCCTGGTGGGGGCCGGGCTGCTGGCCGCCACCGGGCTCGGCGACCTGGGCCCGCTGGCCGCGGCCTGCCTGGGCGGCGCCCTGTGCGTGGCGCTGCTGGCGGTCTCCGCGGCGGCGGTGGTGCAGCGCTCCCGCCGGGCGGCGGACGCCGTGCACCGCGTCACGCCGTGGGCGGTGGCCGCGCTGCTGCTGGGCGGCGCGCAGGCGGTGGCGGCGGCGCGCGGCGGCGGGCGGGCGCGATGGCTGGAGACGGCGGAGCTGTGGTCGGGGCCGTGGGGCTGGGCGGCGCAGCCGGTGCTGGCGGCGGCGGGCGGCACGGCGCCGGGGTGGCCGGTGGCGGCGCTGCTGCTGGCGGTGGCCACCGCCGCGGCCCTGTGGGCGGCGCTGCGGTGCGTGGGAGGCATCCCCGGCGAGACCCTGCGGGCGCGGGCCCGGGCGGCCGACGGCGTGCTGGCCGGGATCCTGGCCGCGGACGCGCGGGTGGTGCGGCTGGCGACGGCCCGCGCGCGGGGCGACCGGGGCAGGGGACGGCTCGCGCGGTGGGCCGGGCGGCTCGCCGCGCCCGGCTCCCCACGACTGCTGGTGCTCTGGCGGGACGCGGTGTCCCTTGCGGCGGCCCCCCGGCGGACCGGCACGGCGCTGCTCCTGCTGCTGCTCGCCGTGGCGGCGGCGGAACGGGGACCGCTGGCGACGGTGGCGGCAGCCCTCCTGGCGTACGGCGCGGCGGCACGGCTGCTGGAGCCGGCCCGGCTGGACGGGGACGACCCGCGCCGCGCGGCCTGGTCGCCCCGGCCGTTCCAGCGGATCGCGGTGGCCCACGCGGTGGTGCCGGTGGCGGTGCTGACGGCGGTGGGGACGCCCGCCGCCGTGGTGCTGGGCGGCGGGCCGGCGCTGTGGTGGCTGCTGGGGGCGGTGCCGGTGTTGGTCGCGGCCGGTCTGGTCGGCGCCTGGCGGCCCGCCACACCCGCCGCGCGGCTGTACGGGTCGCCCGCCCTGGCCGGGGCGGGGCCGATGCTGGCCCTGCTGTGGAACGCGGCGGGACCCGTGGCCGGCGTCCTGACGGCCACGGCCGCGGCGGGCGGGACCGGGGGCACCGGGGCGGTGCGGCTCCTGGTCTGCTGGGCGGTCGCGGCGGTGCTGCTGCTGTGGGCCCGCCGCCGGGCCCGCGCGCTGGTCCGGCCGTGAGCCGCGCCGCGAGCCGCGCCGCGAGCCCCGCCGCGGGCCCCGCCGCCCGGTCGGTGCCCGGCGGCGCGGTGCCGCGCCGTCAGTGGCGCGGGTGCCCGACCATGGTGAGGGTGACGGCGGGGGCCGCGTCGGTGGTGTAGAAGTGGCTGCTCAGCCCGGAGAAGCGGGCGCTGTCGCCGGTCCCGAGATGGTACGGCCGGTCGTCCACCGTGAGGGTGACCTCCCCGGCCAGGACCACCACGTACTCCACCGACCCCGCGCCGTGCGAGCTCAACTGGCTCTGCGCGTGCGGGTGGAGGCGCGTGCGGTACAGCTCGATCCGGCCCGGCTCGTGGCCGGCGAAGAGCTGGTGCACCGAGGTCTCGTCCGGCGGCTCGGGAAGGTCGGCGGCGCGGACGATCTCCGGGTGGAGCAGCGGGCGGCGCAGGAGCTCGTCGCAGGTCGTCTCCAGCGCGTCCGCGATCCGCACCAGGACGTCCACCGTGGGGTTGGCCTCGGCGCGTTCGATCTGCGACAGCAACGCCTTGCTGACGCCGGTCGCGGCGGACAGCTCCCGCAGGCTCAGACCCCGTGCCAGGCGGCGCCGGTTGACGTTCCCGGCGAGCGAGGCGCGGGCGCCGGACGCGGACGGCGCGGCGGGCTCCGTCACGTCGCCGGCCTGGCGCGGGACCGCCGCCCGGGTGCTCGTCCCGGTCACCGTCGGCCTCCTTCGTCGTCGCGGTCAGGTCGCTGGTCAAGGTCGCTGGTCAAAGTCGCAGGTCAGGGTCGCTGGTCGAGAGCGCAGGTCAGGGGTGCCCGACTCTACCGTGGGGTGGGGACGGCGGCGAGCAGCCGCCGCGTCTCGGGGTGTTCGGGGGCGTCCAACACCCGTTCCGCCGGGCCGGTTTCGACGAGGCGGCCGTCGTGGAGCACCGCCACGTGGTCGGCGATCTGCCGCACCACGGCGAGGTCGTGGGTGATGAACAGCACCGCGAAACCCTGGTCCCTGCGCAACTCGTCGAGAAGGTTGAGCAGTTGCGCCTGCACCGACACGTCCAGCGCGGCCACCGCCTCGTCGCAGATCAGCAGCCGTGGCCGCGCGGCCAACGCCCGGGCCACCGCGACGCGTTGACGCTCTCCGCCGGAGAGGGCGGCGGGCCGCCGGCCCGCGTACCGCTCGGGCAGGCCGACCCGGGCCAGCAGCGACTCCACGGTCTCGTCGCCGCCGCGTCCGCCGCGCCGGGCGGCGTCCAGGGCCTCGCGGAGGGTGGCGCCGACCGTGCGGAGCGGGCTCAGCGAGGCGTAGGGGTCCTGGAAGACGATCTGCGCGTGCGCCGCCAGCCGGCGCCGGTCCGCGGTGGACGGGCGGCGGCCGCGGGGGAGTTCCACCGGGCCGGTGCGCACGGTGCCGGAGTCGTAGGACTCCAGGCCGATGGCGATCCGCGCCAGCGTGGTCTTGCCGGAGCCGGACCGCCCCACCAGCGCCGTCACCTCCCCGTGCGGCACCGTCAGCGACACGTCGGCGAGCGCCTGCCGCTCCCCGCCGTCCGTCCCGAACCGGCGGCCCACCTCCCGGACCACCAGCGCGGCGTCGTCGGCGCCACCGGGCCCGTCCGTCCCGTCCGTCCCGTCCGTCCCGGCGGCCCCGGCGGGCTCGGCGGCCCCGGCGGGGTCCTCCCGCGCCGTCTCCGGCCGGTCCGCGGCCGGGTCGCCGTCGGCGGGAGGGCCGAGCCGTCCGAGCTCGGCGGCCCGCAGGCAGGCGGTGGCCCGTGCGCCGGCCGCGGCGTCCGCACCGGCCGGCCCGAGGGCGACCGGGGTCGTGCGGCAGGCCGCGACGGTGAAGGCGCAGCGGTCGGCGAAGGGACAGCCGGGGCCGCGCTCGCCGGGGGCCGGGACGGAGCCCGGGACGGTGGCGAGGCGGGGGCGGCGCTCCCGCGCCGAGGGCTCGGAGGCGAGCAGGGCCGCCGTGTACGGGTGCCGGGGGTCGGCGCGCAGCTCCTCGGAGGGGCCGTGCTCGACCACCGTCCCGGCGTACAGCACGTGCACCCGGTCGCAGGTGGAGAAGGCGACCCGCAGGTCGTGGGTGATCAGGATCAGGCCCATGCCGCGGCTGCGCCGCAGCCCGCCCAGCAGGTCCAGGACGGCCGCCTGGGTGGCCGTGTCGAGCGCGGTGGTCGGCTCGTCGGCGATCAGCAGCTCGGGGTCGCCGGCCAGCGCGGCGGCCGTGGCCACCCGCTGGAGCATGCCGCCCGACAGTTCGTGCGGGTGGCGGTCGGCGACCGACGGGTCCAGGCCCACCTCGGCGAGGCGGCGCTCCACCTCGGCGCGTCGCGCCGCGCGGACGGCGCGCCCGCGGCCGTCGAGGCCGCGCAGCCCGTCGGCGATCTGCCGGCCGCAGGTGAGCTGGGGGTGCAGCATCGCGAACGGGTCCTGCATCAGCAGCGCGATCCGCCGCCCGCGCAGCGCCGCCCGGGCGCGGGGGGCGAGGGCCAGGACGTCCTCGCCGTCGAGGCGGACCGCGCCGCCGGTGACGCGCAGGCCCTCGGGGAGCAGCCCGGCGACGGCCCGCACGGTCAGCGACTTGCCGCTGCCGGACTCGCCGACCACCCCGACGCACTCGCCGGGCGCCACGGTCAGCGACACACCGTCCACGACGACGGCGCGGGACCCGGCGTCGGAGGCCACGGACAGGCCGTCGACCTCCAGGAGCGGGGTCGTCGCGGTGCTGGTTGCGGTGGTGGTCGTCACGACTTGCCTCGCTTGGAGAACGCCTCCAGGACGCGGTCGCCGAGCAGGTTGAGCACGACGGCCGAGAGGACGATGAGAACGGCGGGCGCGAGCGCGGCGCTCGGGTTGGTCCACAGCAGGTTGCGGTTCTCGGAGAGCATCCGGCCCCAGTCGGGCGCCCCCGGCGGGACGCCCAGGCCCAGGAAGGACAGCGAGCTCAGCGAGACCACGGCGCCCGCGAAGTTGAGCAGCGTGTTGGCGACGACCACCGGCAGGGTGTTCGGCCAGATGTGCCGCAGCATCACCGTGCGCCGGGACAGCCCCAGCGTCTCGGCGGCCTCCACGTACGGCAGGTGCCGCTGCTCCAGGACCGCGGTGCGCACCAGGCGGATGTCGGACGGGGAGGTCAGCACGACCAGCGCGCAGACCGCCAGCGCCCAGCCACCGCCGCCGATGCCGGCCACCACCAGGGTGACCAGCAGCGCGGGGACCGCCAGCAGCAGGTCGGCCCAGCGGCGCACCAGGACGTCGGTCCAGCCCCCGAGGTAGCCGGCGAGCAGGCCCAGGACGCTGCCGATCAGCATGGAGCCGAGGGCTACCAGCGCGGCGCCGGTGAGCGTCGACCGGGCGCCGGCGACCACCATCTGCGCGATGTCGCGGCCCAGTTCGTCGGTGCCGAGCAGGTGTCCGCCGCCGGGCATCCGGGCGCCGGCGGTGATGTCCTGGGCGTCCCAGTGCGGCAGCAGCGTCTGGCCGAACGCGGCGGCCGCCAGCAGCAGCACGGCCACCAGGGCGCTCAGCGCGGTCAGCGGACGGACCCGGCGCGGCCGGGCGGTCACGGAGGCGGGCGCGCTCATCGGGGCTCCCCGGTGCTGCGGAGGGAGGAGCCGCCGGACGGCGGCCCGGCGCGTCGGGGCGCGGCGGCCACCGGGCGCAGGCGGGGGTCGACCAGCGGCTGGGCGAGGTCGGTGAGCAGGCCGGCCAGGCAGACCAGCACCGCGATCAGCAGCGCCTCCGCCTGCACCAGCGGGACGTCGCGGTAGGTCACCGAGTCCACCAGCAGCGAGCCGAGACCGGGCAGCGCGAAGACCTGTTCCACCATCACCGTGCCGGCCAGCAGGTAGGCGACGACCAGCCCGACGCCGGTGAGCACCGGGACCAGCGCGCCGCGCAGCACGTAGTGGACCAGGATGCGGCGCTCGGGGACCCCGCGGGCCCGCGCGAACACCACGTGCTCCTTGTCGAGTTCCCGGATCACCGCGGCCCGGGTCAGCTTCAGCAGCACCGCGGTGACGCCCAGCGCCAGCGCCACCGAGGGCAGCACCAGGTGGAGCAGCCGCTCGCCGCCCTCGCCGGGCCCGTACGCGGGGAACCAGCCGAGCATCAGCGAGAAGACGTAGATCAGCACCAGGCCGCCCGCGAAGGCCGGGGTGGAGAGCGCGATCAGCGAGGCGGTCTGCACCACCCGGTCGGTCGCCCGGTAGCGGCGCAGCGCGGCGAGGACCCCGCCGGGCACGCCCAGCAGCAGCGCGATCGCCAGGCCGAGCCCCACCAGCTGCCCGGTGAGCGCCAGCCGTCCGCCGATGGTGGCGGCCACGGACGCCCCGGTGCGGATGGAGGTGCCCAGGTCCAGCCGGAGCGCGTCGCCGGCCCAGCGCACGTACTGCACCGCGAACGGCTGGTCGAGGTGGTGCCGGGCGCGTACGGCGGCCAGCGCGTCGGGGGTGGCGTTGCGCGGGCCCAGCAGGGTGCGCGCCGGGTCGCCGGGCGCCGCCTGGAGCAGCGCGAACACCGCCACCGACAGCACGAACAGCAGCACCAGCGTGCCGCCGAGCCGGCGCAGGACGTATCCCGCGGTCATCTCTCGCCTCCCTCGGGCGCGTGGGGTCCGCCGGGCGCGTGGCGGGACCCGCCGTCGGCCGGGGGGCCGCCCGGCAGGTGCTCGGCCAGCCATGCCTCGACCCGGCCCACGGCGTCCAGCAGCCGGTCGGGGGAGGTGAACTCGTGGCCCTCCTCCGGGTACACGTAGAGCTCGACCGGGGCCCGGCCCGCGCGGCTCAGCGAGCGGTACAGCTGGTGGGCCTGGCCGACCGGGGTGACCCGGTCCTCGGCGCCGTGGACGATCAGCGTGGGGGTGCCGGGACCGCCCTCGGCGGCGACCGCGGAGCGTTCGCGGGCCCGGGGCCGGATCGCGTAGGCGTCGTCGTAACCGCCGCCGATGTTGCTGGTGTCGCGGAAGCTGACCCAGTCGGCGGGCGCGGAGACCACCACGGCGGCGCGGAACAGGCCGGTGCGGCCGGCGGCCAGCGCGGCGAGGTGACCGCCGTAGCTGTGGCCCAGCACCGCCGTCCGGTCCGGGTCGGCGAGGCCGGCGTCGATCAGGTGGCGCACGCCCGAGAGCACGTCCTCGAGGTCGCCGCCGCCGACGTCGCCGACCACCGCGCGGGCGTGGTCCAGCCCGCGGCCGCTGCTGCCGCGGGGATTGGGCAGCAGCACCCGGTACCCGGCGGCGGCGAGCGCCGGGGCGAGGCCCAGCACGTCGCCCGGGGCGTGGGCGTAGGTCCAGAGCCAGGACGGGCCGCCGTGCAGCAGCACGGCGAGGGGGCGCGGGGCGGCGGGGGCGGCGGAGGTGTGCGGGGCGTCCAGGAGCAGGCCGTGGACGGGGGTGCCGTCGGTGGAGGTCCAGGAGGTCGCGGAGGTGCGGAAGCCGTCGATCCGCCGTCCGGCGTTGAGCGCGGTCACCGGACGCCAGTGCCAGGCGTCGGGCCCCTCGGTGGCGGCGACCACGGCCTCGGCGGGGCGGCCGGGGGCGTCCAGCACGGTGGCGGCGGTGCGGCCGTCGGCGCTCAGCGAGAGCGCGGGCGCGAAGCCGGGGCCGGTGAGGGTCACCGGGCCGTGCCAGCCGGTCAGGGGCTCGCCGCGGTCCGTGACGCGGCCGACGCGGGAGCCGAAGCCGTCCCAGCCGGCGTGCCACAGGCCCGGTCCGGCCTCCGCGACGGCGGGGCGGGACCCGGACCCGCGCCCGGGCCGCCCGGCCCGCGCGTCGTCGCCGTCACCGTCCCCGTGCCCATGCTGCTCGGACGGGTGCCCGTGCCCGTGCCCGTGCCCGGGCTCGTGCGCGGGGTCGGCGAACTCCAGCCAGGTCAGGTCCTCCAGACCCGACGGGCGGGTGACCTCGCCGGTCGCCAGGTCGATCAGCAGAGGGCGTCCGGCCACGATGGAGATGCCCTCGACCACGGCGGCGCGCCGGCCCTCCGCGTCGATCGCGGGCGCGGTGAGCTGGCCCTCGGGCAGGTGCAGGGTGCGCGCGGTGCGGGTGGTGAGGTCCAGGGCGGCGAAGCGGGCCGCGTAGTAGCCGGAGGGCAGGGTCTCCTCGGAGACGGTGGCCACCGCCACGTCCCCGCCGCGCCAGGCCGCGTTCCAGACGGTCAGCCCCTCGGGGCCGACCTCGCGGGCGGCGCCGGTGGCGAGGTCCACCAGGTGCAGCCGGCGGCGCCCGAGGCCGGGCGCGAACCGCTCCGGGTCCGGTGCGGGGCCCAGCCGCACGGGCAGGCCGAGGCTCATCCCGTCCCGCTCCGCGCCGTCGTCCGCGGTGAGCAGCAGGGCGTGCGCGCCGTCGTCGGCGAGCAGCAGGTCCTCGACCTCGCCGGGGGCGCGGAGCAGGGTGCGGGCCTCGCCGGTGGCCGTGTCGAGCAGGGCCAGGTGCGGATGCCGGTCCGCGTCCTCGGGGTGGGCGACGTGCAGCAGATGACGGGAGTCGGGCAGCCAGCGCGGGGTGTGCCGCCAGGTCGCGGCGCGGTCCTCCGCGGCCCGGTCGGCGGCCCCGGGGCCGTCGGCGCCGTGTCCGGCCGCCGGGACGAGCACGATGCCGGTGTGGTCCGGGGCGGCGGCGGTGACCGCCACCGTGGTCCCGTCCGGGCTGAGGCGGGCCTCCGCAGGGTGGACCAGCCGCAGCATGGCCTCCCGGACCCGCCGGACGGCGGCGGCCGCGGGGCGCTGTGGGGACGGGGGAGTGTCGGGGCTGTGCATGCGGAGTCCGTGTCTGGAGGGAGCGTGCGGGTGGGCGGGGACGGCGCGGGGGCCGTCGTCCCCGCCCACCGGTCAGGGGGAGGAGCCGTCGGCCGGTCAGGCGGCCTTGCGGATCCGGGTGGCCCAGGGGCCGACGAAGGCGAACGGCCCGGGCTCCTGGAGGACGATCTCGCGGGAGAGCGCCGTCGCGGTCCGCGCCCACCACAGGGGCAGGTACGGCAGGTCCTCGGAGGCGGTGGTGACGGCGGTCATCAGCTTCCGGCCGCGGCTCGCCGGGTCGGTGTCCGTCCTGGCGGCGTCCAGCGCCTCGTTGACGGCCGGCTCGTCGTAGTGGGCGATGTTGGTGGCCGTGGCGGCGGCGTTGAGGTAGGCGTCGGCCAGCTCCGCCGGGTCGCCGGTCACCGGGAAGTACCAGAGGAACTGCAGCGGCTGCTTGCCGGAGCCGAGCTCGTTCACCCAGGCCTCGAGGGTGATCTCCTTGACCTTCAGGGTGATGCCGAGCTTCTTCAGCGAGTCGGCCAGCGCCAGCGCGGCCTTGCCGACCTGGGGGCCGCTGGCCGGGTAGTGCAGCTCGGCGGTGAACCCGTCCGCGTGCCGGGACCGGGCGAGCTCCGCACGGGCCTTGTCCAGGTCGAACGCGTACTCCGGGATCCGGGAGTAGGCGGCGTCGACCTCGTCGGCCGGCATCAGGTCGCCCCACATGGCGGGCGAGACCAGGGCGTTGGCGACCTCGGCCCTGCCCTGCAGGATGCCCCCGACCATGCCCTCCCGGTCGGCGGCGTGCGCGACGGCGCGGCGCACGTGCGGGTCGTTCCAGGGCGCCTTGGAGGTGTCGAAGGCCAGCGAGACCACCGAGCGGTCCGCGGTGTAGGCGACCTCGGCGGCCGAGTCCCAGCCCTTGGTCTCGTCGGAGGCGAGCGCGAGCGCGCCGTCCACCGAGCCGGACTTCATGGCGACCAGGCGGGTGCCGGCGTCCGGGACGAAGGTCAGCTTCAGCTCGGACACCGCGGGCTTCTCGCCCCACCAGCGCGGGTTGGCCTCCAGCAGCACGTGGCTGTCGGCGGCGAACTCGGTGATCCGGTAGGCGCCGGTGCCCAGCAGCAGCGTCTTCTCGGTGCCGATCCGCCCCCGGTTGGCGCGCAGGAACTTCTCGCTGCCGACCGGCAGGCAGCCCGGCGCGACGCTCCACAGGAAGGCGCCGTCGGCGGCCTCGAGCCGGACGGTGACCTCGTGGGAACCGGTGGCCTCGACGGACTTCACGCCGGCGAAGGCGTAGGCGAGCACCGAGGCGTTCTCCGGGTCGCGGATCTCCTCGATGGAGGCGACCACGTCGGCGGCGGTGAAGGGCGTGCCGTCGCTGAAGACCACGCCGCGGCGGAGCGTGAACACGTACGTGGTGGCGTCCGGCTGCTTCCAGGAGGTGGCCAGGCCGGGCTCGAGGGCGCCGGCCGGGGTCACCGAGAGCAGGGACTCCTGGACCAGGGTCGCCACCAGGTAGTTCAGCACGCCGGACTCGCGGCCGACGTCCAGCGAGGAGATGGAGGAGGGGAGGGCGAAGGTCAGCTCGCCGACCGGCCCGTCCACGCCCCGCGCCTCGCCCTTGCCGCCCTGGTCGGCGGCCTGCGGCGCGCACGCCCCGAGCAGTCCGGAGGCCGCGAGCACGCCGGCTCCCGCCGCGGAAAGACCCAGCAGTCTGCGACGGCTCAGGGCACCGCCGGTCTCCGAGGCCGCCATCGGGCCACCGTCCTCACTCTGTACGTCCGTACGTCTCGCTCTTCCGGTCGCTTGTCCACCAGAAGTGTCCACTTGGGCGGTGACAGTATCCGAAGGTTTTTGGCCACGTCAAAGGGCGCCTTATACGCGGACACGGAAGCGGACCCGCGCCGGTGCCGGAGGGCGAACGCAGAGGTTCCGGGAGGTGGCCGGAAGGCCGGTAGGCACTCTTGTGGCGGGCGGGGCGGCGGCCCTACGTTCCGGGCGTCGAGCGTCGTTCCCCCCATCCGAGGAGGACTCCTTGTCCCTGCTCAGACGTCTGCCCGCGCTGCTCTCCGTCGTCCTGCTCGCCCTGACCGGCTTGTCCGCGGCCCCCGCGCAGGCGGCCGGGGCCGAGAGGGCCGCGATCGCCGCCGCCCCCAACTTCAAGGCGCCGTTCCCGTGCGGCCAGCGCTGGACGTACAGCCACCACTCGGCCGAGGTGCGCCGTGCCCTCGACTTCGTCCGGGCCGACGGCGGCGCCACCGCCGGCGCCCCGGTCCTCGCCTCCGCGGCCGGCACCGCCACCCGCCATTACCAGGCGAGCGGCGCCGGCAACTACATCGTCATCGACCACGGCGGCGGCTGGCGCACCTACTACTTCCACCTCGCCGCCTACTCCGTCCCGAGCGGCGCCTACGTCGCCCAGGGCCAGCAGATCGGCACCACCGGCTCCACCGGCAACTCCTCCGGCGCCCACATCCACTACGAGCAGCTGTACAACGGCACCGGCCAGAACATCGTCATCAACGGCGCCGGGCTCTCCTACCCCGGCTCCTACCACCAGGCCTACCTGACCAGCGACAACGGCTGCGGCGGCAGCGGCGGCGGCGCCTTCCGTACCTGGGGCAGCGGCGTCAACGTCCGCGCCGACGCGCGGCTGGGCGCGCCGGTGGTCGCCACCCTGAGCGGCCCGACCTCGGTGTGGGTGGTCTGCCAGAAGCAGGGCGACACGGTCAACGCCGAGGGCTACACCAACAACTGGTGGAGCAAGCTCCGCGACCAGAACGGCTTCGTCTCCAACATCTACATCGACCACCCCTCCGCACAGCTCCCCGGCGTCCCCGTCTGCTGACGGGTCGTCGCCGGCCACCGCGGCGTCCGGACGGTGCGCGCCGTTGGCCCGTCCGGACGCCCACGGGTGGCGGGGGCCGCGGCCGGGCGGTCCGCTGGGAGGAAGGCGCGCACCGACCCCCAGCGAGGAGCCGACAAGTGATGACCACGTGGAGCAGCACCGAACTCACGGGGATCGGCGAGGCGGAGGAACTGGAGATCGCCTCCGTCGCCGAGGACGGGGAGCTGAGCGACTGGCGCACGATCTGGGTGGTGCGGGACGCCGACGACCTGTACGTCCGGTCGGTCTACGGCCCCGCGTCCCGCTGGTACCGGGGCACCCGGGTCCGTCACCAGGGCCGCGTCCGCGCCGGGGGCGTCGAGAAGGACGTCACCGTCGTCGACGCCGACCCGGCGGTCAACGAACGGGTGGACGCGGCGTACTACGCCAAGTACGAGGGCTACCCGGCCTCCCTGGAGGCCATCCTGGGCGAGTCCGCCCGCTCCACCACCATGCGGCTCGACCCGCGCGGGTAGGGACGGGGTTCGACCCGGCCGCACCACCCCGCGCGTCGGCCAGGACCGTGCCGTCCACGAACCGCGGGTGCACGTGCGGCCGGGGGAGTTCCCCGAGGTGCCGCAGTCCGCCAGGTGCTCGCGCCGGGCGAGCACCTGACCGAGCGTCACGCGCGGCGAAACCCGGCGCACCCGCCCGGCCTGCCCGAGCGCGTACGCCAGCTACGAACGCCGCGCCCCGTGGTCGGGTTCCTGTGCGCCACGGCCACGGTCCCGGCCACGGTCACGGTCCCGGCCACGGCGGCCGGGGACCGCGGGGGCGGCCTGCTGCCGAGCAGGTCCGTGCCGTGACTGGGCACCCACCGGGCGGGGCTGCTCTCCACCCGCCACGGCCTGGTGCACCACAGAACCCCATGACGGTGGTCCACTTCGCGGCCTTGGTGCTCGGCAGCCGGGCGGGAGCCGTCGGCATCTCGCCCCCGGAGCAGGCCGTCTTCGTGCTGGCCGTGTTCGCCGCCTCCGCCGGCCGGCAGGTGCTGCTCGCGGGAGGAGGCGCGCTGCTCGGGCGGGTGCTGACCGGGGACCGGGAACGGTTGGCGACCGCGCTCGCCTCCAGTGTGCTGGTCACCGCCCTGGCCGTGCGGCTGCTGGTCAGCTGACCGGGCCGGAGTCCCCCCAGCCGCCGTACGGCACGGTGATCAGCTCCATGGCGTGCCCGGACGGGTCGAGGAAGTAGACGCCCCGGCCCCCGTCGTTGTGGTTGATCTCCCCGGGCAGGGTCTGCCGCGGGTCGGCCCAGTGCTGGACGCCCCGGTCCCTGAGCCGGGAGTAGGCGGCGTCGAACTCCTCCTCGGAGACGAGGAAGGCGTAGTGCTGGACGGCGATGTGGTCCTCGGGGACGGTGGCGAAGTCCAGCGTGACGCCGTTGGCGAGGGCGACCGCGACGAACGGGCCCCATTCCGCGGTGATCTCCAGGTCCAGCAGCTCCGCGAAGAAGCGGGCGGACTCCCGGTTGTCCCGGGCGTGGACGATGGTGTGGTTGAACGAGACGGACAAGGTATGCCTCCACGGGCATATCCCGGCACCTCCATGCCCCGCCCGGACGGCGGCCGGCACGCGATGCGACCGCCGAGTCTAGGCCGGAACCGGTGCCCACCGGAAGGGACCGCCCGCCGCCGGCCCGCCGCCTGCCCGCCCGCTCGCCGCTCGCCGTCCGCCCGCCGCCTGCCCGCCCGCTCGCCGCCCGCCGTTCGTCCGCCTGCCCGCCGTCCGCCCGTCGTCCGCCGTCCGCCCGCCGTCCGCCCGCCGTCCGCCGTTCGTCCGCCTGCCCGCCGTCCGCCCGTCGTCCGCCGTCCGCCCGCCGTCCGCCGTCCGCCCGCCGTCCGCCGTTCGTCCGCCTGCCCGCCGTCCGCCCGTCGTCCGCCGTCCGCCCGCCGTCCGCCGTCCGTCCGCCGTTCGTCCGCCTGCCCGCCGTCCGCCGTCCGTCCGCCGTCCGCCGTCCGCCCGCCGTCCGCCGTCCGTCCGCCGTCCGCCGTCCGCCCGCCGTCCGCCGTCCGTCCGCCGTCCGCCGTCCGTCGTCCGCCCTCCGTCCGTCCGCCGTCCGCCGTCCGCCCGCCGTCCGCCGTCCGTCCGCCGTCCGCCGTCCGTCGTCCGCCCTCCGTCCGTCCGCCGTCCGTCGTCCGTCGTCCGCCCTCCGTCGGCGTCCGGGGAAGGGAGGGGAGGCCAGAGGGGGCACCTCACATCCGGACGCCCGGTACCCGGTCCTCGACCACCGCCGTGGCGCGGGTGGTGATGGGGGCGCCGGGACGCTGGACGTAGGGGAGCACACGGAAGTCGGTGGTCCAGCGGCGGTGGTCCACGCGGACACGGGCGTAGCCGCGCTGGGCGTTGAAGAACCTCATGTGCGGGTTGGCGGCGAGGAACTTCTCGCCGTCGGCGTTCATGTCGGCGCCGTCGCCGCCGCTGGTGATCGAGGTGCCGACGAACTCCGCGCCGACGGTCGGGGATTCGGGGTCCTGGTAGTCCCGCTTGAGGTCCCAGGCGTAGTTCTGGTGTCGGTCCCCGGTGACGACGACCAGGTTGCGCACGCCGCGCCGGTCCGCCTCGGCGAGGAGCCGGTTGCGGTCGGCGACGTAACCGTCCCAGGGGTCGAGCCAGACCAGTTCGGCGGGGCCGGGATCCTTGTCGGTCTGGCCCATGGGGGCCTGGTTGCCGAGGATCTGCCACTGGGCGGGGGAGCGGGAGAAGTTGCCGAGGACCCAGTCGCGCTGGCGGGCGCCGAGGATGGTGCGGTCCGGGTCGAAGCGCGCGGTGCTGGTGGCGGACTCGCCGTCGCCGTCGGGCTGGTCGTCGCGGTACTGGCGGGTGTCCAGCATGGTGAGGTCGGCGAGGCGGCCGTACGGGATGCGGCGGTGGGCCCGCATGCTCGGGCCCTGCGGCATCTGGGTGTGGCGCAGCGGCTGGTGCTCGTAGAGGGCCTGGAACGCGGCGGCGCGGCGGGCCCGGAAGACGGCGGGGTCCTGGTCCGGCTCGGAGTCGGCCTGGGAGAGGTCGCCGGCCCAGTTGTTCTCCACCTCGTGGTCGTCGAAGGTGACGACCCAGGGGAAGCGGGCGTGCGCCTTCTTCAGCGGCTCCTCGGCCTTGTAGAGGCCGTACTGGAGGCGGTAGCGGGCCAGGTCGAAGGTCTCGGTGTGGAACCGGGGGTCGGTGCTGACGCCGCGCCGGTTGCCGCGCACGCCGGACTCGTACAGGTAGTCGCCGAGGTGCACGACGAGGTCGAGGTCCTCCTCGGCCATGTGGTCGTAGGCGGTGTAGTAGCCGTCCTGCCAGGCCTGGCAGGAGGCGAAGGCGAACTTCAGGTCCGCCGGCTTCGCCTCGGCGGGCGGCGTGGTGCGGGTGCGGCCGACGGGGGAGACGTGCCCGGCGGCGCGGAACCGGTAGTGGTAGACGCGGTCCGGGAGCAGGCCGGAGACCTCCGGGTGGACGGAGTGCGCGAGCTCCGGCGTGGCGACGACGCTGCCGCGGCGCACGACCCGGCGGAAGCGGTGGTCGGCGGCGACCTCGTACTGGACGCGGACGGGCGTCGGCGGCATGCCGCCCCGCCCGTCGGGGGCGAACGGGTCGGGGGCCAGGCGGGTCCACAGCACGACGCCGTCCGGGCGGGGGTCGCCCGAGGCGACGCCGAGGGTGAAGGGGTCGTCGGGGACGGCGGGTGCGGACCAGGCGGTGTCCGTGCTCCAGAGTCCGGTGCCGAGCATCAGGGCGGCGCCGGCGGTGCCGTAGCCCAGGAGGTGTCTGCGGGACGGATGCAGGTCGGCCATGGTGCCTCCTCGGAGGTCGGGCTGGGACATCCGGAAGGCTGCTCCCCGGCGATGACACGGTGAGGGTGCCGGGGTGACCGAGACATGAATTGCCGTGACGCGCCGGGCCGGAAGGGTTCGCCCGGACGTCGGTTGACGACGTGGGCCGACGGTGCGTCAGTCACCGCTGCGCACGGACGCGGCGCGGGTCACGCGTCCCCCGCGCGGGGGTCCTCCTTGAAGGGGCGGGCCATGAGGTCCATGACCTCGCCGATGAGGTCGAGCGGTTCACCGGGGTGTTCGGTCTCGACCCAGGCGCGCATGGCGGTGCGCAGGGAGGCGAGGAAGGCGGCGGCCAGGACCCGGGCGCGGAGCGGTGCGGCGCCGCGGTCGGCGAGGACGGCGGCGAGGTCCTGCTCCAGCCGTGCGTGGGTGGCGAGTTGACGGCCCAGCAGGGAGGGGTGGCGCAGGGCCAGCCGGGTGCGGGTGACCGTCTCGCGGTCGACGCGGTCGGCGCCGGGTCCGACGCCGGCGATGGTGGCGTGGAGGGCCGCGCGCAGGGCGGTCCAGGAAGCCTCCCCGGCGGGGCGGTCGCGGACCGCGCGCAGCAGGGCGGCGACCTGCTGCTCCTCGCCCCACAGGACGGCGTCCTCCTTGGTGGCGAAGTAGTTGGAGAAGGTCCGGCGGGACACTCCGGCCTCGTCGGCGACGGCCTCCACCGTCACGTGGTCGAGGCCGTGCTCGACCGTCAGGCGCAGCGCGGCGCGGTGCACCGCCTCACGGGTGGCGGCCTTCTTGCGTTCGCGCAGGCCCGGCTGGGAGTCCGGGGCGGCGGCGGTGGGGTCGGTGGTGTCCATCGGAGGCCATGGTAAGGCCCGGGCAAGAAAAATGCTCAGTGCGCAAAATTGCACAGTGCGCATGTATGGTGGACGTCATCCCCTTCTCCCTCGCTCCGAGGGCATGCCTTCTTCCCCTTCCCGCCTTCTCCGGAGGTCCTTCTTGAGCGCGCCCGTCGCCGACGCCACCGATGTCACCCCACCGGGTGCGGCCCCCGCACCGCGGATGGAGCACCGGGCCGTCCTGAGGGCCATGAGCGGCCTTCTCCTGCTGCTGTTCGTCACGATGATCAGCGGCACGATCGTCTCCGTGGCGCTGCCGCAGATCATCGGCGCGCTGGAGGGCACGCAGTCGCAGTACACCTGGGTGGTCACCGCGATGCTGCTCACCTCGACGGCCTCCACGCCGATCTGGGGCAAGCTGGCGGACCTCTTCGACAAGAAGGTGCTGCTGCAGGTCGCCATCGTGCTCTTCTTCGTGTCGTCGCTCGGCGCCGGTCTCTCGGAGAACACCGGCACGCTGATCGGCTTCCGGGCCCTGCAGGGCCTCGGCATGGGCGCGCTGCAGATCCTGGTGCAGGTGATCATCGCTGCGATGATCAGCCCCAAGGAGCGCGGCCGGTACAACGGCTACCTGGGCGCGGTGATGGCCGTCGCCACGGTCGGCGGCCCGTTGCTCGGCGGCGCCATCGCCGACGCCTCCTGGCTCGGCTGGCGCTGGTGCTTCTTCTTCGCGCTGCCGTTCACCGCCCTGGCCTTCGTGATCCTCTCCCGCACCCTCGTGCTCCCCGCGGTCACGCGCACCGGACCGAAGCCGAAGGTGGACTACCTGGGCGCGGCGCTGATCGCCGTCGGCGTCAGCGTGCTGCTGCTCTGGGTCACCTTTCGACAACGAGTTCGCCTGGATCTCCTGGGAGTCCGGCGCCATGGTCGGCGCCACGGTGGTGCTGCTGGGCCTCGCCCTGCTGGTGGAGTCGCGGGTCTCCGACCCGGTCGTGCCGCTGCGGGTCATCAAGCGCCGTGACCCGGCGCTGGCCATCGTCGCCAGCCTGGCGGTCGGCGTGGCCATGTTCGGCGGCGCGGTCTTCCTCGGCCAGTACTTCCAGATCGGACGCGGCTACTCGCCGACCAAGGCCGGTCTGATGACCGTCCCGCTGATGCTGGGCGTGCTGCTCTCCTCGACGATCGCGGGCAAGCTGGTCTCGAAGAGCGGCAAGGTCAAGCCGTACATCGTGGCCGGCACCGTCATCCTCACCCTCGGCTTCCTGAGCCTGGCGGGCATCGACCACACGACGTCCATGTGGTACGTCTTCGCCGGCATGTTCCTCATCGGCGTGGGCGTCGGCATGTCGATGCAGAACCTGGTCCTGGTGCTGCAGAACACCGTGCCGCTCTCCGAGCTCGGCGCGGCCAGCGCCTCGATCACCTTCTTCCGTTCCCTGGGCGGCACCATCGGCGTCTCCGTGCTCGGGGCGATCCTCGCCAACAGCGTCGCCACCAGGATCGCCGACGGGCTGCGGAAGATGGGCGTGGACACTTCGGGCGGCGGCGCGGCGGCGGGCGGCAACCTGGACATCGCGAGCATGCCCGCGCCGGTCCAGGAGATCGTCCGGGCGGCCTACGGCGAGGCCACCGGCCAGATCTTCCTGGTCGCGGCGGCGGTCGCGGTCGTCGGCGTGGTCGCCACCTTCTTCCTCACCTCCACCAAGCTCCGCGACAGCGTGGACCTGCCGGCGGAGGGCCCCGAGAGCCCCGGGAACCGCGAGGGCGCCGAGGGCGGGGAGACGGCCAAGGTCTGATCCCGGCTCCCGGCCCGCCGGGCACGGACCGTGGGGCCGCCCCCCGTCGAGGAGGGCGGCCCCGCGGGCGTGTCCGGGAGGTTGCCGGTCAGCCGTGCGGCAGCACGACCGCGCGGCCGTTGATCCGGCCGTCGTGGAGCCGGGCGTAGGCCTCGGGGGCCTCGTCCAGCGAGAACTTCTCGGTGTGGACGGAGATCGCCCCGGAGCGGGCCAGGTCGAACACCTCGATCAGCTCGCCGCGGCTGCCCCAGTAGGGCGCGGCGACCGACACCTCGAACGGCAGCAGGCCGAAACCGACCGGCAGCCCCGCCCCGGCGATGCCCACGATGGTGATGTCGCCCTCGATGCCGACCGACGCGGCGGCGGTCCGCACGGTGGGTTCCGCGCCCACGAAGTCCAGCACCACCTGGGCGCCCAGCCCGTCGGTGAGCTCGCGGACCTTCGCGGCGGCCCCGGCGTCCGACAGCACCGTCTCGTCCGCGCCGACCGCGCGCGCCAGCTCCAGCTTCTCCTCGCTGACGTCCATCACGACCACCCGCGCCGGGGTCAGCACGCGCAGCAGCTGGATCGCGACGTGGCCGAGGCCGCCGCTGCCGATCACCACCGCGGTCGAGCCGGGGACCAGCTTGTGCAGCGAGCGCTTGATCGCGTGGTAGGGCGTGAGGCCGGCGTCGGTCAGCGGCACCACCTCGGCGGGGTCGAGGCCGTCGATCGGCACCAGGTGGCGCGGCGAGTCGACGATCATGTACTCGGCCATCGAGCCGGGCTCGCCCAGGCCGGGCGGGTTGATGCCCCGCTCGCGGGCCACCAGGCAGTAGTTCTCCTTGCCCTCCGCGCACTTGGCGCACAGCCCGCAGCCCCACGGCCCGTACACGGCGACCAGGTCGCCCTCGGAGAGGCCGGTGACGCCGGCGCCCAGCGCGGCGACCGTGCCGACGCCCTCGTGCCCGAGGGTCAGGGGCAGCCGGTACGGGAACTGCTCTGCGGGCCACTCCATCACGGCGATGTCGGAGTGGCAGACGCCGGCGGCGGCCACCTTCAGCAGGACCTCGCCCGGACCGGGCTCGGGGTCGGCGACCGGCACCACCTCGGGTGCGGAGCCGATGGTGCGGTACTGGAGTGCCTTCATGGAAAACGGCCTCCTTCCGTGGAGGGGGAGAGACCCGGGTACCCCGAGAGGGCGGAGCGCTCAGAGGGAGGTGTAGCCACCGTCGACCAGGTGGTAGCTGCCCGTGACGAACGAGGCGCGGTCGGACAGCAGGAAGGCGGTGAGCTCCGCGACCTCCTCGCTCCGGCCCAGGCGTCCGATCGGGTGAAGTCCGACCAGGGCGTCCCGGGTCGCGGTGTCCATGTTCGCCAGCAGCGGCGTCTCGATGAAGCCGGGGCCGACGGAGTTGATCCGGATGTCCTTGGGGGCGTACTCCACGGCGGCGCACTTGGTCAGCCCCAGCACGCCGTGTTTGGCGGCGACGTACGCGGAGGAGCCGCTGAAGGCCACGGAGCCGAGGATGGAGGCGACGTTGACGATGGAGCCGCCCGTGCCGGACCGCTCCATCTCCTGGATCTCGTACCGCATCGAGAAGAAGACGCCGTCCAGGTTGACGCGCACCACGCGGTCCCAGTTCTCCAGCGTCTGCTCGCCGGTGGGAGCGCTGTCGCCGCCGATGCCGGCGTTGTTGACGCCCAGGTGGAGGCCGCCGTAGGTGTCGACGGTGAACCGGACCGCGGCCTCGACGGAGGCGGGGTCGGAGACGTCCACCGTGACGGCGGACGCCTCGAGACCGTCCCTCCCGAGGTCCGCCGCGGCCTGTTCGGCGCCGTCGGCGTTGTAGTCGGCGATGACCACCTTGGCGCCGCCCTCGGCGAGGCGGCGGGCGACGGCGAGCCCGATGCCGGAGGCCGCACCGGTGACCAGGGCGGCGCGTCCGGCGAACTCGGTGGCGTAGTCGGTGCTCACGATGGGTGCTCACTTCCTCTGGGCGAGACATCGGGACATGGGGCGGTATGCGAAGTTCGTCCGTCAGCGCGACCGTACAACGCCCTCTTCCGGGCGACATCTCGTACGGGCCGGGCGGGCGGAACGGGACCGCCGGGAGGCGTGGGAAACGCGGGAGCCCCCGCGGCCCTGGGGAGGGGATGGCCGCGGGGGCTCCGTCGAGGTGCCGTGGCTCAGTGGCCGAGGTCGATCCGGTAGCCGAGGTCGAGGCCCTCGGCGCCGGCGCCCGACTTGTCGAGCACGTAGGCGGTGTCGTCCACGATGGTGACGTGGTTGGGGTTCTTCTGTGTGACCAGGTCCTGCACGGCGCCGGTCCGCGGGTCGACGACCGAGACGGTGGCGGCGACGCGGTTGGCGACGACCAGCCTGCCGGTCCGCTCGTCGGTGGCCACGGAGAGCGCGCCGGCGCCCGTCGGGATGGTCGTCTTGAGGGTGCTGGTGCTCAGGTTGACGACGGAGACGGTGCCGTCGGTCTGGTTCGTGGTGTAGGCGGTGCGGCCGTTGCGGGACAGCGAGACGCTGATGGCGCCCGCGCCGGCCGGGTGGAACGCGACGGCCTCGTCCTTGTACGGCGAGAACTGCACGATGCGCGGGTTGTTGAGGTCGGTCGCGTAGACCTTGCCCGTCCGCTCGTCCAGGGCGACGCCCATGAGGCCGGCGCCCTCGACGGCGATGCGCTTCTTCTCCGCGAAGGTGTCCGTGTCGAACGCGACGATCTCGCCGGTGTTGTACGAGGTCGCCCAGGCCAGGTCGCGCTTCTCGTCGACGACGACCTCGCGGGCGTGTCCCACGTTCGGCAGGAAGGCGAGGTGCTCGCCGGTCCGCTGGCTGTAGACGGCCACGCCGTTGTCGCGGGTGTTGGTGACCCAGACGGTGTTGTTCTCGTCGTCCACGTCGATGCCGTAGACGGCCTCACGGGCGCCGGTCGTCTCGTTGACCAGCGGCGGGGTGAAGCTGCCGAGGACCTCGAGGGTGTCGGGGTCCAGCTTCAGCAGCGCGGTCTGGGTGACCGGCGGGCGGCCGGTGGAGGCGGTCGCCCACAGGACGTCGTTCCGCTCCGAGTAGGCGGTCTGGTACAGGCCCTTCCACACCGGGGTGGTGCTCTCCACCGTCGCCGGCTTCGGCTTCGGCTTGTGCGGGTGGGCGGAGGCGGGAGAGGTCAGCGTGAGGCCGGCGGCCGCGGCGACGGCGACGGCCACGGTCAGGCGCAGGTGACGGGTCGAGCTCATGAAAGGTCAATCTCCTTGTCAGGGCAGCGCGTTCGCGGTGCGAGAGCGAAAACTGAGGGGAGCGGGGGGAGGGGGGAGGGTCAGCCGGCGGCGGGGGTGCCGGTGCCGGCCGGGTCCGCCTTCGGGCGGGCGCGGCGCAGCACCAGGTAACCGGCTGCCGCGGCGCCCGCCGCGCCGCCGACCACGCCGCCGGCCGTGGACCAGCCGATGGTGGCGTAGGAGACGGGGGAGGCGGCCGTCGTGGTGGCGGCCGGGGCGCCGTCGAGGGTCTCGGCCTGCGGGGCGGCGGTGGAGTCGGTCGCCGCCGGGGCGCTCCGGCCGGCGGCCACCACGGTGAAGTCGACCTTCAGACTGGTGGGCGGGTTGGGCGCGAGGAAGCGGAACCAGTGCTCGCCGGCCGGGGTGTCGGCGGGGATCTCGATGTCGCCCTCGTAGGAGCCCTCGGCGTCGGTCTTCCACTGGCCGAGGATGCCGTCGTCGTCCAGCTTGACGGTGACGGTCTCGTTCTTCGGGAACTTGGTCACCGTGAAGTGGATCGTGCCGCCCGGCTGGACCTCGCTGGCGGTGATCTCGGCCTTGGCGCCGGCGGAGTTGGAGGCCGAGGCGGGGGAGCCGGTCGCGGCGGGCACATCGCCCGTGGCGCCCGTGCCGCCGGCGCCCGAGCCGCCGGTGGCGGCGGAGGCCGGGTCGGCGCCGTCGGTGACGGTGAAGTCGGCGCGGAGGCTGGTGGACGGGTTGGGGGCCAGGAAGCGCAGCCAGTGGGCGCCCTTGGTGGTGCCCGAGGGGACGGTGACGCTGCCGGAGAAGGAGCCGTCGGAGCCGATCGTCCACTGGCCGATGATCTCGGAGTCGTCCAGCTTCACGGTCAGGCGCTCACCGGCCGGGAAGCCGGTGACGCGGAAGGAGACCTTGCCGCCCGCCCTGACGCTGGAGCCCGCGGTGATGGACGCGGAGGCGCCGCTGCTGGTGCCGCCGGTGGCCGAGCCGCCCGTGGACCCGCCGGTCGAGCCGCCGCCCGTGGAGCCGCCCGAGCCGGAGCCGCCGCCGGTGGAGCCGCCCGAGCCGGAGTCGCCACCGGTGGAGCCGCCGCCCGTGGACCCGCCCGAGCCGGAGCCGCCGCCGGAGGTCACCGTGAAGTCGGCGCGGAGGCTGGTGGACGGGTCGGGAGCCAGGATGCGCAGCCAGTGGGCGCCCTTGGCGGTGTCCTTGGGCACGGTGACCGTGCCGGAGAAGGTGCCGTCGGCGCGGACCGCGTTCTCCCACTGCTTCAGGATGGCGCCGTCGTCCAGCTTGACGGTGATGTTCTGGCCCTTGACGAAGCCGGAGAGGGAGAACGACACCTTGCCGCCGGCCGCGACCGAGGAACCCGCGGTGACGACCGCCTTCGGACCCGCGGGCGCGGGCTTGGCGGTCACCGTGAAGGTGGAGCTCTTCACGCTGGTGCCGGCGGCCAGGAAGCGCAGCGAGTGGTCGCCGGCCGCGGTGTCGGCGGGGACGGTGACGCTGCCGGAGAACGAGCCGTTCGCGTCGGTGGTGAAGGGCTTCGAGGTGAGGAGGGCCGCGTCGTCCAGCTTGACGTTCAGCGCCGAGTTGGCCGGGAAGCCCGAGACGCGGAACGGCACGGCGCCGCCGGCCTGCACCGAGGAGGCCAGGAGTTCGGCCGCCGGGACGCGGACGGTCAACGCGACCGGTATGCCGGGCTGTCCGGGCACCAGGAAGTACAGCGTGTGCGCGCCCGCCGTGGTGCCCTCGGGGACGGTCACCCGGCCGGTGGCGGAGCCGTCCGCGCCGACGGTGAACGGTTCGGGGGTGAGCAGCGTGACCTTGTCCAGCTTGACGTTGAGCGTCGCCCCGGCGGGGAGGCCCGTCGCCGTGAAGGAGACCTGCGCGCCCGCCGCGACGGATCCGGACCCCAGCGACACCGCGGGGGCGGCGTCGGCGGTCGTCCGCGTCGACAGGCCGGCGGCCTCGCCGCCCTGGCCCGCGCCGAGCGCCGGGGAGGTCAGCGCGCCGATGGTGAGCGCGGCTCCGGCGGTGGCGGCGGCGATCCTGCCAAGACGGCCGTGGGGACGGGGGGCGCGGTCGGCTCTGTAGGGGGACATGGCTGAGGAAGGCTCCTGGTGGGGCGAAGGGTGTGAAAAGCCCAAGAAGTAGGCGACGGCGCAGGACTGAGGCCCTGTGCGACGTGCTTAGGTTAGCCTAACCAAAGCTGATCTGTGAGGGGTGGGTGAGGGCCGATTCACCGGACCCGCCCGCCGTTAGCCCGTCCGCCTCCCACCGCGTGCCGGGCACTTCGGCCCGGCGCACCCTCGTAGGGACCAGTCCCCACGGCGGAAGGACCGCGTATGAGCGGGCAGGCGGGCTCCGGGAAGAAACAGCTGCTGGCGACGGGCGGCACGACGTTCGCGGGCGTGCTCCTCGGCGTCTCCGGCGCGGTGACGGTGCTGCAGGGCATCGCCGCGGTCGCCGGGGACGACGTGTACGGCCGGATCGGCTCGTACGTCTTCGAGTTCACCCTCACCGGCTGGGGCGTCGTCCACCTGGTCGTCGGCGTGCTCCTGCTCGTCACCGGCGCCGGGCTGCTGGGCGGCAGGGAATGGGCACGGGTGGCCGGTCTGGTGCTGGCCGTGCTGAGCCTGATCGAGCAGTTCGTGTTCCTGCCCTACGCGCCGGTCTGGTCGGTGCTGCTGATCGCCCTGGACGTCTTCATCATCTGGTCCCTGGCCACCTACCGGCCGGACGCGCGCGAGGGCGCCCTCTGAGCGGAGCGGTACCCGCTCAGGCGGTGCGCTCCGCCCAGGCGCGCAGCGACTCCTCGTCACCGGCGGCGTCCAGGTTCATCGCCGCGTCGATCTGCGCCAGGTGGGTGAAGGCCTGCGGGTAGTTGCCCAGCATGACGCCCTCCGCAGTCATCTCCTCCGAGAAGAGCCCGAACCGTCCCGCGCGGGCGCAGAGTTCCTCGTACCGGCGGCGCGCCTCGTCGGCCCGGCCGGCCAGCACCAGCGCGGAGACCATGGCGAAGGAGCAGAGCAGGAAGCCGCCCTCGGGGCCGCCGACGCCGTCGTCGGTGGCGGCCGGGTCGTAGCGGTGGACCAGCCAGCCCCCCTCGCCCAGCTCCCGCTCGACGCGGTCGAGGGTCGACACCACCCGGGGGTCGGTGCCGTCCAGGAAGCCGAGCAGGGGAAGCGACAGGAGGGAGGCGTCGAGGTCCGGGGAGCCGTAGCTCTGGGTGAAGGCGCCCACCGACGCGTTCCAGCCCCGGGTGAGGACCTCCTCGCGGACCTCGTCGCGCTGCCGCCGCCAGTGGTCCAGGTCGGGCCGGTCGTCGCCGGTGAGCTCCGCCAGCCGCAGGCCGCGGTCGAAGCAGACCCAGGCGTACACCTTGGAGATGGTCCAGTGCCGCCTGCCCCGGCGCACCTCCCAGATGCCCTCGTCCGGCTCCCGCCAGCGCCGCGCCGCCTCGTCGACCACGGCGTAGGCGGCGCTCAGCTCCTCGGCGGTCAGCTCCTCCCCGGTGCCGAGCGCGGCCTGCTGGTGGACGAACGCCGCGTCCAGCACCTGCCCGTAGACGTCGAGCTGGTGCTGGGCGAAGGCGCTGTTGCCGACCCGCACGGGCCGCGAGTCCCGGTACCCGCCCAGGTGGTCCAGGACGGTCTCCTCGCCCTCGGCCCGCCCGTCGAGGTCGAGCATCGGGTGCAGCGCTCCGGCCTCCCGGGCGCTGTGGGCCAGGAGCACGCGCAGGTACCTGCTCGCCTCCGCCCGGTGCCCCAGCCGCATCAGCACCAGGACGACCAGGGCGGCGTCACGGTGCCACAGGAACCGGTAGTCCCAGTTGCGTTCCCCGCCGATCCACTCCGGCAGCGAGGTCGTGGCGGCCGCCAGCAGCGCTCCGGTCTCCGCGGTCATCAGCCCGCGCAGGACCAGCGCGCTGCGCCGGACCTGTGCCGCGCCGAAGCCGTCGTACCGGTTGCGCGCGTCCCAGGCCCGCCAGGCGCGCAGCGTCTCCTCCCGCATCCGGTGGACCAGGTCCATGCTCAG
Source organism: Streptomyces sp. NPDC047130 (assembly GCF_040643475.1). Lineage (NCBI taxonomy): Bacteria > Bacillati > Actinomycetota > Actinomycetes > Kitasatosporales > Streptomycetaceae > Streptomyces > Streptomyces sp. NPDC047130. Next base: position 38,116 of record NZ_JBEYUK010000007.1, read on the forward strand.
CGGGCCGTGCGGCGCGCCGTCGTAGCCGAGGACGACGGCGAGCGACTCGCCCTCGGCGAGGGTGGTCTCCACGGTCACCAGGCCGTCCTCCGGGCCCTCCGGGGCGGGCGCGCCCCCGCGGTCGTCGACGGCCCCCAGCCACAGGCCCGCCGTCGCCTCCCGCAGGGCGCCCCGCTCCCCGGCCGGCGACCAGCGCGGCCGGGCGCGCGCGTAGTCGGGCCGGACGTCGACCCGGTGCCGGACCGTCACCCGCCCCTCGGCGCAGCGCAGCAGGCGCACCAGGACCCCGCGCGAGGCGACGCCGTCGGCCTCGTCCATCGCCGGGGGGTCGTGGACGGCGAGGAAGTCCTCGCCCAGGAGCGTGCCGCCCGGCGCGGACCAGCGGCTCTCGACCAGCAGGGTGGAGTCCCGGTACCGCTGCTCGGGCGGCGGCGCGCCGTCGACCAGGAGCTCCCAGGCGCCCCCGGTCCGCCGGTCCAGCAGCCGGGCGAAGACCGACGGCCCGTCGAACCGCGGGGCGCAGAGCCACTCGACGGCGGCGTCGGGGCCGATCAGCGCGGCCACGTGGCAGTCCGACAGGAACGCCAGCGACCCGATGGGCGGCCACCCGCCGGCCGTCCCACCGTCGGCCTCCTCCCGGCGCGGCGGGGCGCTCACGCGCTCAGCTCCGGCAGCACCTCGGCCCCGAAGGCCTCCACGAACCGCAGCTGGTGGTCCTTGGCCACCTGGTGCAGCATCACCTCGTCGAACCCGTGGGAGCCCTGCCGGGCCAGCCAGTCCGCGTGGCGGCCGAGTTCGGCGGAGACGAGGACGGGGCCCTCCACGCGGTGCGGCTCCGTCCCGGCCGCGGCCTGCTCGAAGTGCTCGGGCAGCGGGATCTCCCAGCCGACGTCGCTGCCGAGGGCGGCCTCCCGCCACTGGTCGTGCGCGGCGTCCAGCGCCTCCTGACCGGTCGGCGCCCACGACAGGTGCGCCTGCAGGACGGCGGGGCCCCGGCCGCCGGCGTCACGGTAGGCGGCGAGCGTGTCCCGGTGCGCGTCGCCGGGCCGGTTGACCGTGACCAGGCCGTCCGCCCAGGCCGCGACCCGACGCGCCGTGGCGGGGGTGACGGCCGCGCCCAGCAGGATCGGCGGGCGTTCCGGCAGCGACCACAGCCGCGCCCGGTCCACCCGGACCAGACCGTCGTGCGAGACCTCCTCGCCCGCGAACAGCGCCCGCATCACGTCCACGCACTCCTCGAGACGGCGGGTGCGCTCCTCCTTCGAGGGCCAGCGGTCCCCGGTGATGTGCTCGTTGAGCGCCTGTCCGGTGCCCAGCGCCACCCACAGCCGTCCCGGGTGCATCTGGGCGAGCGTGGCCGCCGCCTGGGCCAGCACCGCGGGGTGGTACCGCTGCCCGGGCGCGGTGACCACGCCCATCGGCAGCTCGGTCGAGGCGAGCGCGGAGCCCAGCCAGGCCCAGGCGTGCCCCGAATGGCCCTGCCGGGAGGACCACGGCGCGAAGTGGTCGGAGCACATGCCCGTCGCGAAGCCGGCGTCCTGGGCCGCCCGGAGCAGCTGCAGCGCCTCGGCGGGGGAGAACTGCTCGTGCGAGACGTGGAATCCGTACGCGGTCATGGCGGCGTGCTCGCTTCCTGCTCGGGTGGCCCGGCGCCCCCTGGCGACGGAGCGCGGACGGGCCGCCCGTGCCCTCCGCAACCCTCACCCCGCCACGGGCCGTCCGCCGAACCGGGTTGCCCCGAACGGGCCGACCGCCACCCGGACGGACCCCTCGCCGCTCCTGCCCGCATCCGCCGCCGCCGGGCGGGGGCCGGTCAGCCGCGCTCGCGGGAGTGGCCGAAGAGGACGCGGTAGGCGATCAGCAGCACCAGCGCGCCGCCGATCGCGGACACCCAGGTGGCCGGGTCGTAGAAGTCCTGGTCCACCGGCCGGTCGAAGAAGCGCGCGGACAGCCAGCCGCCCAGGAACGCGCCGACCACCCCGATCAGGGTGGTGCCGATCAGCCCGCCCGGATCCCGGCCGGGCATCAGCACCTTGGCCACCGCCCCGGCGACGAGTCCCAGTACCACCCACGCGACGACGCTCATGTCCCGCTTCCTCCGCTTCCTTCCCGTCCGGCCCCCGGGCCGGTAGGGGGTTCCTGCCCAACGATCCGGCAGGTCACGCCAGGATGGGCGGATGCAGCGAACGGACGACGACTTCGACGTACTGGTCCTCGGCGGCGCGGGCGTGGACACCATCGTGTACGTGCCCGAACTGCCCCTCCCGGACGCGGACAGCCGGCTGGTGGAGGGGGTGCAGGCACGGGCCGGGCACACCGGCGACTTCGTGGCCCTCGGCCTCACCGGGCTCGGCCTGCGCGTCCACCACCTCGACGTGGTGGGCGACGACCCGGAGGGCGACCTGGTGCGCGCCTTCCACCGGGACCACGGCATCCCGCTGACCGCGCCGCACGCCCCGGACGGCACCCGGCGGGCCGTGAACCTGGTGGGCCCCGACGGCCGCCGCGCCTCCCTCTACGACGGCGGCCGCGGCGGCGGCCACTACCCCGAGGAGACCGTCGCCGCCCTGGCGTCCAGGTGCCGCCACGCCCACGTCTCCATCACCGGCCCCTGCGAGCAGGCCCTGCCGGTACTGCTCAGAGCGGGCGTCACCGTCTCCACCGACCTCCACGACTGGGACGGCCGGGCCGAGCACCACCTGCCGTACGCGCTCGCCGCCGACGTCGTCTTCCTGTCGGCCGCCGCGCTCCCCGCGGACCCGGAGCCGGTGATGCGCCGGATCGCCCGCGAGGGCCGCGCCCGGGCCGTGGTCGTCACCGCCGGGGCCGAGGGCGCGCTGCAGCTCGTCGACGGCACCCTCACCCGCGTCCCGCCCGCCGTCCCGCCCGCGCCGGTCGTCGACTCCAACGGCGCGGGCGACGCCTTCGCCGCCGGCTACCTGTACGGCATGCTGCGCGGCGAACCGGCCGAGCGGTGCGGGCGGTTCGGCGCGGTCGCCGGCGCCTACGCGTGCACCGTGCCGGCCACCGAGGCCCGCGCCGTGGACGCCGCCGACCTCCTGGCCGCCGCCGCCGACTTCCTGGCCGACGCCGACGCCGACGCCGACGCCGACGCCGACGCCGACGCCGATCGCCGGGCGGCCGGGGACGGCCCGTCCTCCGGGGGCGGACACTAGGCCATGTAGGGCAGCGCGGCAGGCGGCGGCCGATCAAGGCGTTAAGGGTGGAGCGAACAGGGAACCGGAGGCTCACCGCCCAGCGCCCGGAGGTCGCGTGCTCGTCGTCGTGCTTGCGCAGCTCGCGTGCGCCGCCGCCCTGCCCGCGGCCGCCCGCCGCATCGGCCGCGGGGTGTGGGCCCTCGCCGCCGTGGTGCTCGCCGCCTCCCTGGCCTGGCTGCTCACCCGGACGGCGTCCGTCCTGGACGGCGGGACCTACACCGAGACCTACGCCTGGGCGCCCACGCTCGGCCTGGAGATCGCGTTCCGTCTGGACCCGCTGGCGCTGCTGATGGCCCTGGTCGTCACCGGCGTCGGCGTCTGCGTGATGGTCTACGGCGCGTACTACCACCACACCGGCCACGGCCGGGAGGCCGGCCTGCTGCTCGCCTTCGCGGCGGTGATGCTGGGACTGGTCCTCGCCGACCACCTGCTGCTGCTCTACGTCTTCTGGGAACTCACCAGCGTCGCCTCCTTCCTGCTGATCGCCGGACGGCGCGAGGGCGGCGACCGGCGGCGGGCCGCCGAGCAGGCGCTGCTCACCACCGTCGCCGCCGGACTGGCCATGCTGCTCGGCCTGGTGATGCTGGGCCAGGCCGCCGGCACCTACCGGATCTCCGCGCTCCTCGCCGACCTGCCGGAACCCGGCCCCCTGGTCACCAGCGCCCTGGTGCTGATCCTGGTGGGCGCGTTCGCCAAGTCCGCCCAGTTCCCGCTGCACGCCTGGCTGCCCGCCGCGATGGCCGCGCCCACCTCGGTCAGCGCCTACCTGCACGCCGCGACCATGGTGAAGGCCGGCGTGTACCTGGTCGCCCGGCTGGCCCCCGGCTTCGCCGAGACCGCCCCCTGGCGGCCGCTGGTGCTGACCGTCGGGCTGTACACCCTGGTCGTCGGGGCCTGGCGGGCGCTGCGCGAGACCGACATGAAACGGCTGCTGGCGTACGGGACCGTCAGCGAACTCGGGATGATGATCGCCCTGTTCGGCATGGGCACCCGCACCGCCGCCCTCGCCGGGGCGGTGCTGCTGCTGTCCCACGCCCTCTTCAAGGGCGCCCTGTTCATGGTCGTCGGCGTCGTCGACCACCAGACGGGCACCCGCGACCTGAGGAAACTGTCCGGCCTGGGCACCGCGCTGCCCGTGGTCGCCGCGGTGGCGGTGCTGGCCTGCGCGTCGATGGCCAAGCTGCCGCCGACGGTGGGCTGGATCGCCCAGGACGGCGCCCTGGAGGCCCTGCTGCACGGCGAGGTCACCGGCACGGCCTGGGCGGCGGCCGCCCTCTGCCTGGGCTCGGTGCTGACCGTCACCTACACCGCGCGGTTCCTCCAGGGCGGGTTCGGGACCAAGCGCGACGACCGGCCCCCGCGGCCCGCGCGCCCGTCCCACCCGGTGTTCCTCGCTCCCGCCGCCGTGCTCGCGGTGCTCGGCCTGGCCGCCGGCCTCGCGTACCCGGCGGTCGACGCGCTGACCGCTCCGTACGCCGACCTCTACCCCGAGCCCTCCGGGAAGCCCTTCCACGCGGCGCTCTGGCACGGCTGGACCGCCCCCCTGTGGCTGGCGCTGCTCATCGTGGTGCTGGGCCTCGCGCTGCACGCCGCCCGCCGGCCCTTCTCCCGGCTGCTGGGCCGGCTTCCCCGGCTGCCCGACGCCGAGTGGTGCTACCGGCGCCTCATGGTCGCCCTGCACCACGGCGCGGTGGTGTTCACCCGCCGCACCCAGGTCGGCTCGCTGCCGCTGTACCTGACCGCCGTGCTGATCACCGCCGTGGTGCTGCCGTCGATCGCCGTGCTGCACACCCTGCCCCCGCTCGGCCAGGTGCGCGCCTGGTGGACCACGGCCGAGCTGCCGCTGGCGCTCACCGTGCTGATCACCGCCTTCGGCGCCGCCGTGATCAGGCACCGGCTGGCCGCCGTCCTGGTCACCGGCGCCGTCGGCTACGCCGTGGCCGGCCTGTTCGTCGTCCAGGGCGCACCCGACCTCGCGCTCACCCAGTTCCTGGTGGAGTCGCTCACCCTGGTCGTGGTGGTGCTGGTGCTGCGCCGCATGCCGGCCCGCTTCAGCCCCGGCTCCCGGACCGGGGTGGGGCGCTGGGCGCGCGCCTCGCTGGCCCTCCTGGTCGGGGCGTTCGTGGCCGGCTTCGCCCTCACCGCCCAGCAGGGGCGCGAGAACCCGGGCCCGGCCGGCGACTACCTCCGCCGGGTGGGGGAGACCGGCGGCAACAACGTCGTCAACGCGATCATCGTTGACTTCCGTGCCCTGGACACCCTCGGCGAGATCGCCGTGCTGATGGTCACCGCCCTCGGCGTGATCAGCCTCATCCGGCTCGGCACCCGCACCGACACCGGTCCCGGGAGCGGCCCCGAGAGCTGGGCCCGGCCCGGCGAGGAGGAGGGGCCGGTGCCCACGGCCGCCCGCTGGGACGAGCCCCGCGAGCACTGGCTGCCCGGCAGCACCGACCTGCTCGGCGCCGAGCGCTCGGTGCTGATGGAGGTCGTCACCCGGCTGCTCTTCCCGTCGATCCTGGTCGTCTCCCTCTTCCTGCTGCTGTCCGGGCACTACCGCCCCGGCGGCGGATTCGCGGGCGGACTGGTCGCCGGCCAGGCGTTCATCCTGCGGTACGTGGTCGCCGGGGCCGCCGACGTCGAACACGCGGCCCCCGTCCGCCCCGGACACCTGATCGGCTCCGGCCTCATCCTCGCCGCCACCACCGCCATCGTCCCGCTCGCCTTCGGGAGGCCGCCGCTGACCAGCACCCTGTGGACCTGGAACCTGCCCGTGCTGGGCGAGGTGAAGACCGCCAGCAGCCTGGTCTTCGACGTCGGCGTCTACCTGCTGATCCTCGGCGTCATCCTGACCCTGCTGTCGGCGGCCGGCAGTTCCCTGCGCGCCCCCGTGCCCCAGCTCGGCACCGGCCCCGGAACGGTCGGAGGGCGGTCACGATGACCACGGCCAGCCTGGACGTCACCATGGCACTGGTCGTCGGCGGACTCTTCGCCGCCGGCGTCTACCTGCTGCTGCAGCGCTCCCTGATGCGGATCGTGCTCGGCATCATCCTGCTCGGCCACGGAGCCAACCTGCTGCTCCTGGAGGCCGGCGGACCGCTCGGGGAGCCGCCCATCACCAGCGGCGGCGAGGCCGTCGACGTCTCCGCCCACTCCGACCCGCTGCCGCAGGCCATGGCGCTCACCGCCATCGTCATCACCTTCGGCGTCACCACCTTCCTGCTGGCCCTCTCCCACCGCTCCTGGCGTCTCACCGGCCACGACGAGGTCCAGGACGACCCGGAGGACCGGCGGATCGGCGACGTCGCCGAACGCGCCGACGACGACCCCACGCCGCACCTGCCGCCCGACGACCGGGAGGACGCCGGATGATCCTCGCCCTGGTCGCCCTCCCCGTCCTGGTCCCGCTGCTCGCCGCCGGGCTCTCCCTGCTCGTCTCCGCCAACACCGACCGGCAGCGCACCGTCACCCTCACCGCGCTGACCCTCGTCCTCGCCGACGTCGTCGCCCTGCTGGTCGTCGTCGAACGGGACGGCACCGTCGTGGTGCGGGCCGGGGACTGGGCGCCGCCCCTCGGGATCGTGCTGGTCGCCGACCTGCTCGCCGCGATGCTGCTCGCCCTGGCCGTGCTGGTCGCCCTCGCGGTGCTGCTCTTCGCCGTCGGCCAGGACAACGCCGACCGCGGGCCCGGCATCACCGTGCCCTACCACCCGTCCTACCTGGTGCTGGTGGCCGGGATCGCGCTGGCGTTCCTGGCGGGCGACCTGTTCAACCTGTTCGTCGCCTTCGAGATGCTGCTCTCCGCGTCGTACGTGCTGATCACCCTGGACGCCGGCCCGGCCCGGATCCGGGCCGGCATGACCTACGTGATCACCAGTCTGACGTCCTCGCTGCTGTTCATCACCGCCCTCGGCCTGGTCTACTCGGCGCTCGGCACCGTCAACCTCGCCGACCTGGCGGTGCAGGCCGAACGGCTGCCGCCCGGACTGCGGACCGCGCTCAGCCTGATGCTGCTGGTCGTCTTCGGCATCAAGGCCGCCGTGGTGCCGCTGCACTTCTGGCTGCCCGACAGCTACCCGACCGCCCCCGCCCCCATCACCGCGGTCTTCGCCGCCCTCCTCACCAAGGTCGGCGTGTACGCCATGGTCCGCACCGAGAGCCTGGTCTTCCCCCGCGAGGGCGTCTGGTGGGTGGCGGCGGTGCTGGCGGTGGCCACCATGCTGGTCGGCATCCTGGGCGCGGTCGCCCAGGACGACATCAACCGCCTGCTGTCGTTCACCCTGGTCAGCCACGTCGGCTTCATGATCTTCGGCCTGGCGCTCTCCGACGTCGCCGGACTGACCGGCACCATCCTCTACATCCTTCACCACATCACCGTGCAGGCCACCCTCTTCCTGGTCTCCGGACTCATCGTCAACGCCGCCGGCACCGCGGAACTCTCCCGGATGGAACGCGGCGAGGCCGCCCGGCGGGTGCACGGCGTCACCGGGCTGCTCTTCCTCGTCGGCGGGCTCAGCATGGCCGGCGTCCCGCCGCTCTCCGGCTTCGTCGCCAAGTTCGCCCTGCTGCGGGCCGCCGCCGCCCACGGCGGGGTCGCCGCCTGGATGCTCGCCGGGGCGGCGCTGGTCACCAGCGTGCTCACCCTCTACGCCATGGTCCGGGTGTGGCGCGGCGCGTTCTCCCCCAAACTCGGTGAGCCGCTCCCGCTGCGGCGGCGGCCCGGCGTCATGCTCACCATGTCCGCCGCCGTCGCCATGACCCTCACCGGCCTCGGCCTCGCGGCGGCGGCCGGACCGCTGTCCGACATGGGGGAGCGGGCCGCCGCCGAACTGATCCGGCCCGGCGGGTACCGGGACGCGGTCCTGGTCGAGGGAGGGCGGGGCCGGTGAACCGCTCCCTGCTGCGGCGTCTGCCCGCACTGCTGTGGCTGTGGCTGCTGTGGATCCTGCTCTGGTCCACGCCCAGCCCGCTGGTGATCCTCGGCGGACTGCTGGTCGCGCTGGCGGTCCTCGCCCTCTCGCGCTTCCCCCGCGTCTCCCGGCAGATCACCGTCCGCCCGCTGCGCCTGCTCGCCCTGTGCGCGCGGATGGCCGGCAACCTCGTCGTCTCCGCCACCGCGGTCGGCTGGGCCGCCCTGCGGCACGGCCCCCGGGTGCGGGCCGCCATCGTGGAACTCCCGCTCGACGCCGACAGCGACCTGCTGGTGACCCTCGCGACCCTGCTCACCAACGTCTCGCCCGGCAGCCTGGTGCTGGAGATCGACCGCGACCGGCGGGTGCTCTACGTCCACGTCCTGCTGGTCGTCGCCTCCGACGACGTCACCGAGGCCCGCCGGGAACTGCTGGCCAGCGAACGCCGGCTGGTGGCCGCGCTCGGCCGCCGCCAGGACACCGCCCCCGCCGCCACCCCCACGTCACGGAAGGACGACGCGTGACCGCCGTCTACTACGTCGTGTTCCTGCTCCTCGGCCTGTCCGCGCTGCTGACCGTGGTGCGGCTGGTGATCGGGCCCGGAGTGCTGGACCGGATCGTCACCCTCGACGTGCTGGTCACCCTGTTCGCGGCCGGCATCGCCGCCGACGCCGCCCGCCGGGAGGACGGCACGGGGCTGCCGGTGCTGCTCGCCGTCACCCTGCTCGCCTTCGTCGGCTCGGTCACCGCGGCCCACCTGGTCGAGGAACGGGAGGGGATGCGGTGAGCACCGCACTGGACGTGATCTCCGCGGTACTGCTGATCGCCGGGGCGGTGTTCTGCCTGCTGGCCTCGATCGGGGTGCTCCGCTTCCCCGACGCGGTGGGCCGGCAGCACGCGGCGACCAAGGCGCAGACCCTGGGGCTGCTGCTCATCCTGCTCGGCGCGGCGCTGCAGAACGCGCCCCGGTACGCGGTGCCGCTGGCCCTGGTCGCCCTGTTCCAGCTGCTCACCATCCCGGTGACCGGCCAGATCGTGGGCCGCACCGCCTACCGGACGTCCGCGCTGGCGGAGAGTTCGCTCACCGAGGACGCGCTGGCCCGGCGGCTGCCGCCGGAGGAACGGCGGCCCGGCCCGGACGACTGATCAGGCCCCGGCGGTCCGGTCCTGCTGCCCGCCGGCGCCGCGGTCGACGACCTCGCCCTGGACGACCTTGGGCTCGCCCGGCGCGGGCGCCTCCTTCATGGCACGCGACTCCGCCTTCAGGATGCGGGCCGACTTCCCCGCCGAACGGGCCAGGTCGGGGAGGCGCTTCACCGCGAGGACGGCGGCGACGACGAGCAGGATGACGGCGAGCTCGCTCAGTCCGAACATGGGATCCCGTTCTGTGGTCGGTGATGTGTGGTCCGTGGGCTGCGGTCGGTGCTCGGGGTGTCGTCCCGAGCCGTGTCGTGCCGTGTCGTGCCGTCGGAAAATGTACCTGGTGGCCGCCCCCGTGCCCATGCCCCGCCGCCGTCGGGCGGACCCACGCCGGGGAGAATGACCGTCATGACAACGGAGCAGCGCAGGATCACGATCGTCACCGGGGGAAGTCGCGGCATCGGGGCGGCGGTGTGCCGGCGGCTGGCCGCCGAGGGACACGACGTCGTGATCGGCTACCGGTCCGGCCGGGAGGCCGCCGAGGCGGTGGCGGCCGAGGTTGCCGCGGTGGGGCGGCGCGCGCTGGCCGTGGCCGTCGACACCGCCGACGCCGCCTCGGTGGACCGGCTGTTCGACACGGTGGCCACCGGGCTCGGGCCGGTCACCGGGCTGGTGAACAACGCGGGCGTCAGCGGCCCGGTGGGGCGGCTGGCCGACGCCGACCCGGAGGGCATGCGGGACGCCCTCGGCGTCAACGTCCTGGGCTACCTGCTCTGCGCCCGGCGCGCGGTCCGCGAGATGACGGCGGGGGAGGGCGGCGCGATCGTCAACATCTCCTCCGCGGCGGCCACGCTCGGCAGCCCCGGCGAGTACGTCCACTACGCGGCCGCCAAGGCCGCCGTGGACACCATGACGGTGGGGCTGGCCAAGGAGGTCGCCGCCGACGGCATCCGCGTCAACTGCGTCGCGCCGGGCACGGTGTGGACCGAGTTCCACCAGGACCCGCAGCGGCCCGCCCGGGTGGGGGAGACCACGCCGATGGGGCGCTCGGGGCAGCCGGAGGAGATCGCCGGGGCGGTGGCCTGGCTGATGTCCGACGACGCGTCGTACACGACCGGCGCGGTCCTGCGGGTGGCGGGCGGGCGGTAGGCCCGGCCGGGGCGGCGGCCGGCAGGGCGGGGCCGGGTGGTCGGCAGGCCAGGCCGGGGGGCAACCGGCAGGGTGGTCCGCGTCACAGGGGCGGGCCTTACGGGCGGAAACCGGCCCTGCCTACGCTGTCGCCCATGCAGCACGACCCGCCGGGCGGCGACACCCTGGGCACGCCACTGGAGCGCATCGCCGAGGCGCTGGGCGCCCGCCTCACCCACTCCCACGACGAGGGCATCAGCGACGTGGTCATCGCGGAGCCCGGCGACGCCCTGGTCGGCATGCCGGGCGTCCTGGTGCTGGCGGTGGGCGCCCGCGAGGAGGAGGCCCCGGCGCTGATCGCCGCGGCGGGCACGGCGGGCGCCTCCTGCGTCGCGGTCCGGGCCGGCGCCGACGGCGGCCTGCCGCCGGCCGTGCGGGACGCGGCGGCGGCGGCCGGGACACCGGTGCTGGGCGTTCCCGCGGGCGTGCGGTGGGACACCGTCGAGGCGGAGGCGCGACGGGAGCTGATCCGCGGCGGCGCCGGGCAGCAGGGCGACCTGTACGCGCTGGCCCAGACCGTCGCCACCCTCACCCACGGCCTGGTCAGCATCGAGGACACCGCCCACCGGGTGATCGCCTACGCGGGCCCCGGCGAGGAGGCCGACGAACTGCGCCGGCGTTCCGTCCTGGGCCGCACCTGCCCGGAGCCGTACCTCGCGATGCTCCGCGACTGGGGCGTCTACCAGCGCGTCCGCAAGGGCGACGAGGTGGTCGAGGTCGCCGCCGTGCCGGAGAAGGACATCCGCCGGCGGATGGTCGCCGGCATCAACGCCGGGGCACGGCCGCTCGGCACGATCTGGGTGCAGGAGGGCGCCCGCCCGCTCGCGCCGGACGCGGAGGGCGCGCTCCGCGGCGCCGCGCGCATCGCCGGGGCCCAGCTGATCGACCACTACTACCGGGGCGACCCCGCCGCCCGGCTGCGCTCCCGCGAGGAGTTGGCCCACGGCCTGCTCACCGGGCGGTTCAACACGGCGGCCCTCGCCGAACATCTGGGGATCCCCGCCGACTCGGGCGCCTCGGTGGTCGCCTTCGACCTGCGGGACACCGCCGCCCGCGCGGACGGCACCTGGCGCGACGCCCGGCTGGCCGAGGCGGCCGTGCTCGTCTCGGTGCACGCCGCCGCCCACCGCCGCAACGCGCTGGTCGCCCAGGCGTGCGGGCAGATCTACGCGATGCTGCCGGAGCCGGCCGGGCCCACCGGGGCCACCGGGTCCGCCAGCACCACCGCCGCCGCCGCGGACACCGCCGCGACGGCCGCCGAACCGGCGCTGGTCCGCTGGGCGGAGCACCTGGTGGCCGCGCTGCGGCAGCACACCCGGACCCCCGTCCAGGCCTGTGTGGCCGGCACCGCCGCCCGGCTGGAGGAGATCCCCGAGGTCAAGCTCCGCGGCCACCGGGGGCTCGGCATCCTGGCCGCCCACCCGGAGCGTCCGGTGGGCGCGTACAGCGGACTGGTGTCGTCGGTGCTGGTGCGCGAGACCGTGGAGCTGATGGCCGCGCGCGGCGGCGTCCGGCACCCCGGGCTCACCGCGCTGGTCGCCCAGGACGCCGAGCACGGCACCGAGCTGGCCCGTTCGCTGCGGCTGTACCTGGACGCCTTCGGCGACGTGGGACCGGTGGCCGAAATCCTCAACGTCCACCCCAACACCCTGCGGTACCGGGTCCGCAAGGCGGCGGCGGTCGCCGGGCTCGACCTCGACGACCCCGAGCACCGGCTCGCCGCGATGCTCCAACTCCGGCTCCCCGCACGCGCGGAGGAGTCCGCGGGCCCGGCCTTCTGACGGCCCTCCCGGCCGTGGCGGGTCCTCGGAACCCGGCGGCGGGGGAGGCGGTGGCGGGGGCCGTCGCGTCGGGCCCCGGCGGCCGTTGGCGGAAGGCGGCCCGGCGCATTGTCCGGGCGGACAGCGCGGGGGCCCGATCACTGTTCCGGAGGACGAGAACCGGCCTGTCCCGGCCGCCCTACAGTCGCCTTCCGGCCCGATCCGTGCGGGCTTCCCGTCATCTTCCCGGAGCAGCAACATGAACAGCTCTGCCCCGCCCTCCTCCTCGGACCCGGCCGCCACCACCGCCGAGTCGCCCCAGGGCATGCGCAAGATCGCCACCGCCAGCTTCGTCGGCACCGCGATCGAGTTCTACGACTACTACATCTACGGAACAGCCGCCGCCCTCGTCCTCAACGAGGCCTTCTTCCCCGAGCTGTCCAAGACGGCCGGCACCCTGGCGACCCTGTCCACCTTCGCCGTCGGCTTCGCCGCACGCCCCATCGGCGCCGCGATATTCGGCCACTTCGGCGACCGGGTGGGCCGCAAGGCCGTCCTGGTGGTCTCGCTGCTGATGATGGGCCTGTCCACCGGCCTGATCGGCCTGCTCCCCGGCTACGACACCCTGGGCATCCTGGCCCCCGTCCTGCTGGTGCTGCTGCGCCTGATCCAGGGCCTGGGCCTGGGCGGCGAGTGGGGCGGCGCGGCCCTGCTCGCCGTCGAGCACGCGCCCAGGAAGAAGCGCGGCCTGTACGCGGCGGCGCCCCAACTAGGATCCCCGGTCGGGTACTTCGCGGCGACCTGTACCTTCCTTCTGCTCGGCGTGGTGATGCCGGACGAGATGTTCGACAGCTGGGGGTGGCGGATCCCGTTCCTGCTCTCCTTCGTGCTGGTCGCCGTCGGACTGGTGATCCGGCTGCGGATCTCGGAGACCCCCGCGTTCGCCAAGGCGATGGAGCGGCACGGGTCCGCCAAGGCCCCGCTCGCCGAGGCGTTCCGCAAGCACCCCAAGGAGATGCTGCTGGGCGCGGGCATGATCACGGTCGTCTACGTGATGTTCTACACGGCCGCCACCTACTGCATGACCTACACGACGGGCACGTTGGGCATCCCGAAGAACGACATGCTGGCGCTGACCCTGGTCGCGGTGGTGGTGCTCGGCGTCTCCACCTACCTGGTGGCGAAGTGGTCGGACCGGGTCGGACGCCGTCGGCTGATCATCGCGGGCGCCGCCTTCGGCGTCGTCTGGGGAGCGCTCATCTTCCCGCTGCTGGACACCGGGAACTACGTCCTGATCGCCCTGGCCCTCAGCGGCGCGCTGCTGTGCATGGGCATCATCTACGGTCCGGCGGGCGCCTACATGCCGGAACTCTTCGCCACCCGCCTGCGCTACTCGGGCGCCGGCTTCTCCTACAACCTGGGCGGCGTCCTCGGCGGCGCGGTGGCCCCGCTGGTGGTCACCACCCTGGCCGAGACGTACAGCCCCTCGGCCGGCGGCTGGTTCATGAGCGCCATGGCGCTGCTGTCGCTGCTCTGCGTGCTGGCCCTGCCGGAGACGCGGGAACGCGACCTCGACCAGGTCTGACGCGCGTTCCGAGCGCGGTGGGGGTGGGTGGTGGGACGGACGGGGCCGCCGGGAGGCGCTCTTGTGGGTGGTTGAGGCGTACACAACCATGACCCTCGTCCGTCCCCCCACCGCTCCGGACCCGGAGGTGCCATGTCGCCGCAGCACGACCAGCCCACCGCCACCACCACCCCCAGCAGGAGAACGGTGCTCACGGCGGCGACCGCCGTGGCCACCGCCGGAGCGGCCCTGGCGGTCCCCGGTTCCGCCGCGGCCGAGCAGGCGGCCGCCGACCGGGCGGGCGGCCCGCCGCCCGCCACCCGGCAGCGCCCCGGCCGTGAACTGCGGGCGCTGCTCGCCGAGATCGACCCCGACCGCATCGAGGCCACGGTCCGCAAGCTGGCCTCGTTCGGCACCCGGCACACCCTCTCCGCCCAGGACGACCCGGAGCGCGGCATCGGCGCCGCCCGCGACTGGATCCACGAGCGGATGCGCGCCTACGCCGAAGCCTCCGGCGGCCGGATGACGGTGGAGCTCCAGTCGTACGTCCAGGAGCCCGCGTCCCGCATCCCGGAGCCGACGCGGATCACCAACATCGTGGCCACCCTGCGCGGTTCGGTCTCCCCCGAGCGGGTCTACGTGGTCTCCGGGCACTACGACTCCCGCGCCACCGACGTGATGGACGCCGAGTCCGACGCGCCGGGCGCCGACGACGACGCCTCCGGAGTGGCCGTCGCCATGGAGCTCGCCCGGGTGATGGCCCGCCGCCGTCCCGCCGCCACCCTCGTCTTCGCCGCCGTGGCCGGCGAGGAACAGGGCCTGTACGGGGCCGCGTACATGGCCGAGCGGTACCGGCAGGCCGGCACCGACGTGCAGGGCATGTTCACCAACGACATCGTGGGCAGCCCCAAGGCCGACGACGGCACCGTCGACCCGTACGGCGTCCGCCTGTTCGCCGAGGGGGTGCCCACCTCGGAGACGCCCGCGGAAGCCACCCGGCGCCTCTCCGTCGGCGGCGAGAACGACTCCCGCTCCCGCCAGCTGGCCCGCTTCGTCCGGGACACCGCGGACAACGACGCCACCGGGATGCGCGTCCGCGTCGTCTACCGCCGCGACCGGTACCTGCGCGGCGGCGACCAGATCCCGTTCCTCGAACGCGGTTACCCCGCCGCCCGGTTCACCGAGCCCACCGAGGACTTCGCGCACCAGCACCAGGACGTGCGGGTCGAGGACGGCAAGCAGTACGGGGACCTGCCGGAGTTCTGCGACTTCGCCTACATCGCCCGCGTCGCCAAGGTCAACGCCGCCGCCCTGTGGACCCTCGCCCAGGCCCCCGGCACCCCCACCGGGGTACGGCTGCTGACCTCCTCCCTCACCAACGCCACGCAGATCGTGTGGGAGCGCGGCGCCGACCCCGACCTGGCGGGCTACGAGGTGGTGTGGCGGGAGACCACCGAACCGGAGTGGACCCATGTCGTCCCGGCGGGGGACGTCACCGGGTTCGAACTGGACCTCTCCAAGGACAACGTCTTCTTCGGCGTCCGCGCCGTGGGGCGGTCCGGGCTGCGCAGCCCGGTGGCGTTCCCCCGGTGATCCGGTCCGCGTCGGCCGGTGTCGGCCGACGTCGGCAGGTGTCAGCCGGTGGTGCGGGAGTCGTCCGAGGGGGCCCGGGGACCCGAAGGGCCCCAGGGGTCCGAGGGGTCCGAGGGGTCGCCGCGGAGGTCCCAGGCGAGCTGGGCCACCTGCCGCATCACCGGCAGCATGTCCGGGAGGCCGTCGCCGTCCAGCGCCCGGTACTCGCTGCCGATGGTGATCACCAGCCGCTCCGGCAGGCCGAGTTCGGGGTAGTTCCCCTCCGCGATCACCCGGCGTGCCGCCTCCGCGGCCGGCACGCCCGCCCCGTGGAACGCGTGGGCGCGCTCGGCGACGTACTCCAGGTATCCGATGTGCTCCTTGAGCCCGGCGGCGTCCAGCACCGGGCCGTGACCGGGCACGAAGGTCCGCGCCCCGGTGGCCAGAAACCGCTCGCACGCGGCGATCAGGTTGCTCAACGGCCCCGCCCAGTGCGACGGATGGTCACCGGGCTGCGCGGCGGTGCTCCCGAACACCGCGTCCCCGGTGAAGACCACGCCCTGCTCCGGCAGGTGCGCGTACAGGTCCCCGACCGTGTGCCCGGGCGGCAGCGAACCAAGCAGGACCGGGAACTCGCCCACCTGCAGCTCCAGTTCGCCGGTGAACGTCCTGGACACCGCCGGCACCTCGGTGGCCGACCAGTCGAAGCCGCCGAAGTGGTGCCGCACGTAGGAGCCCCACGGCGTGCCCGGGTGCGCCGACGCGGCCAGCGCCCGCAGCTGACCGGGGGTGGGCTCCCCGCCCAGGTGCTCGCGGGCCGCCTCGGTGGCGACGACCTCCGCGTCCGGCAGCACGCAGGCGCCCCACAGGTGGTCGCCGTTGGCGTGGGTGACGACCACCCTCTCCACCTCGGCCCCGGCCGGCAGCAGCGCACGGCTGGCGCCCAGGAACGCCTCGGCGTGGCCCCGGTCGTAGGGGCTGTCGATCCACAGCGCGGTGGACCCCGACACCAGCAGGCCGCAGTTGGCCAGGCCCCAGCCGCGCCGCGGATGCAGCAGGGCGTGCAGCCCCGGTCCGATCTCCGTGAGGGGCGCTCCGCGCGTGATCGTCATGCCACGCGATTATGCAGACCCGGGCCACTTCCACCAGCGCGCCGCCCGCCCGTTGGCCGGAACTCATCCCCACCGCACCGGTCCCTCACGCCTTCCTGGTCCGCTACTCGCCGGCCCCCGGCCCCTCGATGTGGACGATGACCCCGAGGTTGTACTGCCTGCCCGCGTCCGGCCCCACGGCGTTACTTCTGTCCCCCGACATCGAACGGCATGGTGCAGTCGGCTCGTTCATGGGCGGACGCCGCGGCACTCCTGGCCAGGGTGATGAGGCCGGCCCGCCTCTGCCCGGTGGACGTCTCCCCTGTCTGCTTCAGATGGACCAGGACACTGAGGTTGTGCTGGCCGCCGGGAAGCACACCACGAGGCTCGCAGGGCACGAAGATGGCCGCCATCGAATGGGATGCGACGGCCCGGATGCCGGCGTCGAACCGGGTCAGGGAATGCGAGGGGTCCCCCAACGCGACATCCTCCTCCCACATGTCGGGTGGCGCGTCCGGCTGGAACAACGCCCGCACGCTCAGCAGTTGCGATTCGTCACCGTCGACGAAGCAGTACGCCGCGAAGGCGTCGTCCTGCTTGCTTCGGCGGGGGATCGTCTCGTCGTCGAACCGGTAGGAGCCCTGTTCCGGCAGGATGCTTCTGAGCGCTTCCACGGCATGCGCGGAGGGGCCGAGCGACGCACAGACGGAACTCTCCTCGATCGTGCCCACCTTCGTGAACGGTGGGATGCCGAGCACGTACGCGCCGCCGGCCAGCGCGGTCACCGATGCGACGGCAGCCAGCGCCGCCACATACCTGGATCGACGTAGACTCATGTCCGTCACCCCTGTTCCAGTTGCCGGGGAATCCCCTGGCCGTCGATGGCTTCGCGCACATGTCTGGCGCCGAGGGTGAAACCGTCGTTGGCTCCCCCGGCAGCGGCGTCCACAATCATCGACGAGTAGCTTCTGGTGTTGTCACCCGCACTCCGGGCAGCGTGCTCGACGACTGTGCGGGTGGAGTCTCGTGCGCTCTCCATGTCCTGCGCGTTCTTGTAGACGACTTCACCGGAACTGTCCTTCAACGCCCCCTCGGTGATGCCGCCGATAATCTGGTCGGCCGCGGCGCCGGCCAACTCCGCCGCCACCACGGCGCCGGGACCCGCTGTCGGCGAGACGGCGAGTCCGACACCGATCCCGACCGCGGTCCCACCCCAGTCACCGGCCGCTTGGATGGCCGAGTTGTATTCGGCGTCCTTCTTCCCGCCTTCGGTCTCACTCTCGTACGCCCTGCCTGCGCCGATGATCGCCTCGACCGTGCCTGACGTTCTGCCGATATTCGTGGCCGTCTGTTTCAGGCGTTCGTGCTCGGTGGCGTCCTTGTCGGTGAAGTAGGCGTCGGGATTCTCGAAGTGGTAGTGCATGAGTTGTGTGGTGTAGCTGTGCTGCGCGAGATTCACCGCCGTGTACCCTTCCGGGTTCCGCCCGAGTGCGTAGAGGAATCTGGTGGCATCGGTGTCGTGCAGTTGGGCTGCTGAACCGGCGACAGGGAAGAGGGAGGTCGTCCTTTCGGTGGAAGGATGGAAGGCGCGTTGGATGTCCGGCATGTACTCACTGGTGATCTGACCCAGGCTGTCGGACATGAACCCGTGCTTGGTCAGCCGTTCCGAGTCGTCGGACACCGACGCGACGATCCTCTCGAAGAGCTTCACCTGGCCATCGTTGTGCGCGGGAGTGTCCGGCCCCGGGAGTTCACCCGCCGGATGGCCGGTGGTGGCGGCCTCCAGGGCGAGAGCCAGGTTGTTCCGGCCGGGGTCGACCTTGTCGCCCTCGGAGTTGGTCGCCTTGTCCCAGTGGCGCTCCTCGAAGAGGTAGTCGAAGTTGGTGAGCGCGACCTTGCCGTTGAAGCCGTTGTCGTCGGTGTCCCGTTCGAAGGGGGAGTTCTCCTTGGACACGAACTGCTGGTTGAAGAAGTCCGTCGCGGCGTCCGGACTGTTGGACAGCGCCTTGAGGTAGCCCGTGAGCGGGTCCTTGCCGTCGTCCGCCTCCAGGTGGTTGAGGGACGACGGCCCGAAGATGTCCGACCAGGCGTTCCTGGAGTCCTTGCCGTTCTGGCTGCGTTCCCGCTCGGTGGCCATCAGCGCCGTGCCGTAGTCCTTGAGGAAGCGGTCGTCGAAGTCGCCGGCCCGCATCAGGTTGCTCATGACCTGGAAGCCGAGGACGCCGTTGACGCGCTGATCGCCCAGGTCGATCATGCGGTTCTTCCACGCGGCCATGCCGGCCGAGTCGCTCTGCGTCGCCTCCGCCAGCGTCATGCTCAGGTTGCGCTGGAGTTCGCCGAGCTTGTCCTTGCGGGCGTCCAGGAGGGCTTCGCCCATGTGGCCGTCGTGGATGCCGGTCCAGAACTCGAGGGTCTTCCGCGGGCCGAGCGTGGTGGCGAACCGCTCGGCGAAGAGCGGGTCGTTCGCGTACTTCCGCAGTCCGGCGTTGAGGCGGTCGAACTCGGCGGGGGAGAGGTCGCCGGGCCGCTGCTCGGCGAGAGCCGCCAGATCCTCCGCCTGCCGGAGGGCCGCGGCAGGCGAGTCCCGGTCCTTGTGGCTCGCCTCGCCGAATCCGTACTTCGACTGGTCCGCCAGAGCCTTGAGGACCTCGCTCGCGGACTCGTCACGCGCGGTGGCGTCGGTGAGGATTCCCTGGATCTCGTCGCGCAGGGCCTTGACCTGGGACTCGTCGGGCACCTCGATCCCGGTGCCGGGGCCACCTGCCGGGACGTTCGCGACGACGACGAAGCCGTGATCACCGGACGGGCGAACCGTCAGGTTGTTGTCCAGTCCTCGGCCGACGGCTTCCCGCAGCTTCGCCCGGAAGCCCTTCAGCTCACCGGCCAGGTCGCTGAGCACTCCGTGGATCGACTTGGCCTGGGCGTGCGCGTCGGCGATCTCGCCGGCGGTCTTTCCGACGAACGCCTTGGTGACCTGCTTGTTCTCGCCCGCCCAGTTGGCCTTGGTCGCGGCTGCGTGCAGGCCCTTCTCGGCATCCCGGGACAGCTTCTCCAGGTTCCGGGCGATCAGTGACCAGTCCTCCACGGCATCGTCGAGCAGCTTGAAGTTGGCGCTCTGCAAGGCGTCGAAGTTCACGACCCGTCCCTCCCTGCCGTATTCACTTGTCCTTCTTCTCTTCACCGTGGAGCGGGTTCGGTTTCCCGGGCGGCCCGCTGCGCTCGTCGAAGTGCTGCTCGAGCGTCTGGATGCTGGTCAGCTCCCGCTGCACGTACGCCTCGTCACCGGCGTGGATCCTGCGGGTCACCTGCATGTGGTTGGCGATGTGTGCGCAGGCGTCCAGCACGCTGTCGAGCTGGGTGCGCCAGCGCTTCGCCACGTGCGCGAGCCCGGAGCCGACGGCGAAGCCCTGCGTGCTCAGGTCGCGGGCCGCCTTCTCGACGCTGGTGTTGTCCAGCCGGGCCTGGTCCCACAGGTGGTCGAAGACCGTCTGGGCGTGGTCGCCGATCCTGGCCAGGTCCTGCTGGTCGACGTTGAGGTCGCCCACGTGTCCCGGCCCGGATTCGGCCGGGTACTGGTTGACGCGCATCCGTCCGTCGCCGCTCGGGCGCCGAGCGGCTTCCGTCTTGAGCTGTTCCCATTCGTCCCATGCCATGCGTGTGCCTCCCCCGGGGGCGAAACGGGTCAGCAACCTATCAAGCAGGCAGGTTCCGCCCGACCGGTGGAGAGGAGGCTGTCTCACCGCACCCGCACAAAAGGGGCGGAGTGTCGCAGGACGACTCCGCCCCGTGGCCGGAAGTGTGCGGGCCGGTCAGCTCGCCAGGGTGTCGGCGGTGGGGGTGGCCACCGTGCGGCGGTAGACGCCGTCGCGGCGGTCGAGGTGGCCGAGGTCGACGAGGTAGCGGCGGAGGGTCACATGGTCGACGGGGGCGTCCTCGACGCACCAGGCGGCGAGGCGGTCGTCGACGGTCCGTTCCGGGTACTCGACGCCGGGCTCGAAGGTGCGCTCCGCGACGTGGCGCAGCACCTGCCGCTTGCGGTCCCAGCGGGCCGGGAGGCGGACCAGGCGGCCGTCGCGGACGAAGTTCTCCAGCAGGGCCTCGGTGGCCGGATTCCCGGTGCCGTGGTCCACGGAGGGCGCCGCGGGGCGGCGGGCGGCCTCACGGAGGCGGGCGTGGGCGACGGCCAGTCCCGCGTCGTCCTGCACCAGCGCTCCTCCGTCCACCAGGCGCTGCACGGCCTGCAGGGCGTCCTTCGGCCGCACCCCCGCCCGCTCGGCGGCGTCGGCCGCGGTGCGCGCGCCGAGGGTCACGGCGGCGAAGATCCGGGCGCGGGTGACGTCGGCGAGGAGACGGGTCAGGTCCGGGGCGTCGGTGGGTTCCGGGAGCATGTGGGGGCCTTCCTGGCGAGGGGCGGACGGGCCGTCGGGCGGTCCGGGCGGTCCGGGCGGCCCGGGCGGTCCAGGCTGCCCAGGGTGTTCGGGCGGTCCGGGGTGTCCGGGCGGTCCGGGTGGTCGACGGGTCCGATGATGGCCCGTCGGTGACTCCGGGCGCTTCCCAATTTCCGTGGGCACCCGCGCCGCGTGCGTCGCTCCGCGGCTCGGTCCCGCCCTCGCGGTTCCGGGCCTCCCGTCCGTGGCGCCAGGCCCGGCCCCCCGGTCCGTGGGCCCGGCCTCCCGCCCGTCGGCAGCCTCCGCGGTCCGCCCCCGCGCCCCCGGGGCCGAGCCACGGCTGCCGCGAGGCACTCCCGGTGACCGGGGCCCCCACCCCTCACCCCTCACCCCCCCACCCCTCACCCCCCCCACCTCCCCACCCGTTCCTCCGCCTCCACACTGGACGGACACACGCCACCCAGCGAGAGACAGAGGAACCGGTCGCGATGACCCCCGCCCGAGGGAAGCTCCGCATCTACCTCGGCGCCGCCCCCGGCGTCGGCAAGACCTGCGCGATGCTGGAGGAGGCCCACCGCCGGGTGGAACGCGGCACGGACTGCGTGGTCGCCGTCGTGGACCACCGCGACCGCCCCCGCACCGAGCGGCGGCTCGACGGGCTGGAGACGGTTCCCCGGCGGCCCGACGGGGAGGCCGACGTGCCCGCCGTGCTGCGGCGGAGGCCCGCGGTCGCCCTGGTGGACGACCTGGCGCACACCAACGCCCCCGGCGGACGCAACGCCAAGCGCTGGCAGGACGTCGTGGAACTCCTCGACGCCGGGATCGAGGTGATCACCACCGTCAACATCCAGCACCTGGAGTCCCTGGGCGACCTGGTGAAGTCGATCACCGGCGTGCGGGAGCCGGAGACCGTGCCGGACGAGATGGTCCGCCGCGCCGACCAGATCGAGCTGGTCGACATGTCGCCGCCCGCGCTGCGCCGCCGCCTCGCCCACGGCAACGTGTATCCCCCGGACCGGATCGACGCGCAGGTCTCCCACTACTTCCGCCTCGGCAACCTCACCGCGCTGCGGGAGCTGGCGCTGCTGTGGGTGGCCGACCGGGTCGACGAGTACCTGACCCGGTACCGCAGCGAGCACCGCGTCTCCGCCGTCTGGGGCTCCCGCGAACGCATCGTGGTGGGGCTGACCGGGGGACCGGAGGGCCGCACGCTGATACGGCGGGCCGCCCGGCTCGCGGAGAAGGGCGCCGGCGGCGAGGTCCTCGCCCTGCACGTCGCCCGCCGCGACGGCGGCCTGCCGCCCGCGCCGCCCCGGGAGCTGGCGCTCCAGCGCACCCTGGTCGAGGAACTCGGCGGCACCTTCCACCACGTCGTCGGCGAGGACGTGCCCACCGCCCTCCTGGAGTTCGCCCGCGGCGTGAACGCCACCCAGATCGTGCTCGGCGTCTCCCGGCGCAAGGCCTGGCACCACGTCCTCGGCCCCGGCGTCAGCGCCACCGTCGCACGGGACTCCGGGCCGGACATCGACGTCCACCTGGTCACCCACGCCGAGGCCGGCAAGGGCCGCGGCCTGCCGATCGCCCGCGGCAGCCGGCTCGGCCGGTCCCGGACGACGGCCGGCTGGGTGGCAGGCGTGGCCGGTCCCGCGCTGCTCACCCTCCTGCTGCTCGGCATGGGCGGCCGCATCGGCCTGGCCAACGAGATGCTGCTCTTCCTCGCGCTGACCGTCGCCGCCGCGCTGCTCGGCGGGCTGCTGCCCTCCCTCGCCTCCGCGGCCGTCGGCACCCTGCTGCTCAACTGGTACTTCACCCCGCCCGAGGGCACGCTCAGCATCTCCGAGCCCCGCAACGTGCTCGCCCTCGCGGTGTTCGTGTCGGTCGCCGTCTCGGTCGCCTCCGCCGTCGACCTGGCCGCCCGCCGCGCCCAGCAGGCGGTCCGGCTGCGGGCCGAGGCGGAGATCCTCTCCTACCTCGCCGGCAGCCTCCTGCGCGGCGGGTCCGGGCTGCAGGCGCTGCTGGAACGGGTCCGGGAGACCTTCTCCCTGGAATCGGCCGCCCTGCTGGAGCGCGAGGACACGGACGCCCGCTGGACCTGCGCCGGCAGCGTCGGCCCGGGGCCCGCCGCGGCCCGGCCCGAGGACGCCGACGTGGAGGTGCCCGTCGGCGACCGCATGGTGCTCGCGCTGTCCGGCCGGGTGCTGCCCGCCGAGGACCGCCGGGTCCTGGCGGCGTTCGGCGCGCAGGCCGCCGTGGCGCTGGAGCACCAGCGGCTGCGCCGCGAGGCGGAACGGGCCAGGGAGCTGGCCGAGGGCAACCGGATCCGCACCGCGCTGCTCGCCGCGGTCAGCCACGACCTGCGCACCCCGCTCGCCGGGATCAAGGCGTCGGTGTCCTCGCTGCGCTCGGAGGACGTGGAGTGGTCGCCGGAGGACCGGGCGGAGCTGCTGGCCGCCATCGAGGACGGCGCCGACCGGCTGGACCAGCTGGTCGGGAACCTGCTGGACATGTCCCGGCTGCACACCGGCACCGTCACCCCGCTGATCCGGGAGGTCGACCTGGACGAGGTGGTGCCCAGGGCGCTGGGCGGGGTGCCGCAGGACCAGGCGGGGCGGGTGGCGCTGGACGTGCCGGAGTCCCTGCCGATGGTGGCCGCGGACCCGGGCCTGCTGGAGCGGGTCCTCGCCAACGTGGTCGAGAACGCGGTGAAGTACAGCCCGGCGCCCGCCCCCGTGCGGGTGTCGGCCAGCGCGCTCGGGGACCGGGTGGAACTGCGGGTGGTGGACCGGGGGCCGGGCGTGCCCGAGGAGACCAAGGAGCGCATGTTCGAGCCCTTCCAGCGGCTCGGGGACGCCCCGCGCGGCGTCGGGGTCGGCCTGGGGCTCGCGGTGGCGCGCGGCTTCGCCGAGGCGATGCGCGGGGCGCTGACCGCCGAGGACACCCCCGGCGGCGGGCTCACCATGGTCCTCACCCTGCCGGCCACCCGCAGAGGGGTGGCCGGGGAAGCGGTCGCGGCACGGCGCGCGTAGTCTCCCGGAGGGCCGGTGGGTGGCACCGGCGACGCAGGAGCGACACGGAGAGAGGCGAACCCTCATGCCGCGCAGCACGGGGGAGGGGACCCACCGGGCGGGGCCCACCCGGGTTCTGGTGGTGGACGACGAACCGCAGATGGCGCGGGCCCTGGTCATCAACCTCAAGGCACGGCACTACGCGGTGGACGTGGCCGCCGACGGCGGGCAGGCGCTGCGGCTGGCCGTCGAGCGGCACCCGGACGTGGTCCTGCTCGACCTGGGCCTGCCCGACATGGACGGCGTCGAGGTGCTGCGCGGGCTGCGCGGCTGGACCCGGGTGCCGGTGATCGTGCTGTCGGCACGGCACAGCAGCGACGAGAAGGTGGCGGCCCTGGACGCCGGCGCCGACGACTACGTGACCAAGCCGTTCGGCATGGACGAGCTGATGGCGCGGGTCCGGGCGGCGGTCCGCCGCGCCGAACCGGTCGGAGCGCCCGACTCCGGCGGCGAGGGCGTCGTCGGGACCGGCGGCTTCACCGTCGACCTGATCGCCAAGAAGGTCAGCCGGGACGGCCACGACGTGCGTCTCACCCCGACGGAGTGGCACCTGCTCGAGATCCTGATCAGCAACCCGGGCCGCCTGGTGAGCCAGAAGCAGCTCCTCCAAGAGGTCTGGGGCCCCACGTACACCAAGGAGACCAACTACCTGCGGGTGTACATGGCGCAGCTCCGCCGGAAACTGGAGGACGACCCGTCCCACCCCCGGCACTTCATCACCGAGCCGGGGATGGGCTACCGGTTCGAGCTCTGAACGGCCGCGGTCGCGGCACGGGGGGTTGCGGGCCCGGCCCGGTATCCGATCTCGTGGGGGCCGGACCGTACGACGGGAGGTTCCATGCGGATCGGACTCTTCGCCACCTGTCTGGGCGACACCCTGTTCCCCGACGCGGTGCGGGCCACCGCCGTGCTGCTCACCCGACTGGGCCACGAGGTGGTCTTCCCGCCGGGGCAGACCTGCTGCGGCCAGATGCACGTCAACACCGGCTACCAGCGCGAGGCCGCGCCCCTGGTGCGGAACTTCGCCGAGCAGTTCGGCGACCCCTCGCTGGACGCCGTGGTCATGCCCTCCGGCTCCTGCGCCGGCTCGGTCCGCCACCAGCACGCGCTCGTCGCCGGACGCCACGGCGACGCGGCCCTGCGCGGCCGGGTCGCCGCCGTCGGGGCGAAGACCTACGAGCTGTCCGAACTGCTGGTCGACGTGCTGGGCGTCACCGACGTCGGCGCCCACTTCCCGCACCGCGTCACCTACCACCCCACCTGCCACTCGCTGCGGATGCTCCGGGTGGGGGACAGGCCGCTGCGGCTGCTGCGGGCGGTGGAGGGCATCGACCTCGTCGAACTGCCCGAGGCGGACGCCTGCTGCGGCTTCGGCGGCACCTTCGCGCTGAAGAACGCCGGGACCTCCGCGGCGATGCTGCGGGACAAGACCGACCACGTCCGCGCCACCGGCGCCGACGTCTGCACGGCGGGCGACTCCTCCTGCCTGATGCACATCGGCGGCGGCCTCTCCCGGGCCGGGGCCGGCACCCGCACCCTGCACCTGGCGCAGATCCTCGCCTCCACCCGCACCTCCCCCTGCCCGCTCCCGCGACCGGAGGCCGCCCGATGAGCAGCGGCCCCACCCGCCCGGACCGGCCCGCCGGCGCCTTCCTCGGCATGCCCGCCGTCCCGCCCCGCGGCACCGGCAACCTCCGCGGCGACCGCCCGTTCCCCGAGGCCGCGCACGACGGGCTCCGCGACGAGCAGTTGCGCCGCAACCTCGCCAGGGCCACCCGCACCATCCGCGGCAAGCGGCTGGCGGTGACCGGTGAACTCCCCGACTGGGAGGCGCTCCGCGACGCCGGGGCGGCGATCAAGGCCGACACCATGAACCGGCTCCCGGAGCTGTTGGAGGAGCTGGAACGCAAGGTCACCGAACGCGGCGGCACCGTGCACTGGGCGCGCGACGGCGTCGAGGCCAACGAGATCGTCACCCGGCTGGTCCGGGCGACCGGCAGCGACGAGGTCATCAAGGTCAAGTCGATGGCCACCCAGGAGATCGGCCTCAACGAGCACCTGGAGAGCCAGGGGGTCGCCGCCCACGAGACGGACCTGGCCGAACTGATCGTCCAGCTCGCCGGCGACCGGCCCTCGCACATCCTGGTACCGGCCATCCACCGCAACCGCGAGGAGATCCGGGACATCTTCCGCGCCCGTCTCCCCGGCGTCGACCCCGCACTGGACGCGGTGCCCGCGCACCTGGCGGCCGCCGCGCGCGCCTACCTGCGGGAGAAGTTCCTGACCGTGCCGGTGGCCGTCTCCGGCGCCAACTTCGGCATCGCCGAGACCGGCACCCTCTCCGTCGTCGAGTCCGAGGGCAACGGCCGGATGTGCCTGACCCTGCCCCGCACGCTGATCACCGTGATGGGCATCGAGAAGGTGCTGCCCCGCTACCGGGACCTGGAGGTCTTCCTCCAGCTGCTGCCCCGGTCGTCCACCGGGGAGCGGATGAACCCGTACACCTCGCTGTGGACGGGCGTGACCCCCGGCGACGGGCCCGAGGAGTTCCACCTGGTCCTCCTCGACAACGGCCGGACCGCCGCGCTGGCCGACCGGATCGGCCGCGAGGCGCTCCACTGCATCCGCTGCTCCGCCTGCCTCAACGTCTGCCCGGTGTACGAGCGCACCGGGGGCCACTCCTACGGCTCCACCTATCCGGGCCCGATCGGGGCGGTGCTCACCCCGCAGCTCGCCGGCATGGACGCCGCCCGGAAGGACCCCAACAGCTCGCTGCCGTACGCGTCGACCCTCTGCGGCGCCTGCTTCGACGCCTGCCCGGTGAAGATCGACATCCCCTCGCTCCTGGTCGAGCTGCGGCACCAGCACACCGAGCGGGCGGGCGCCACGGCGGAGAAGCTGGCGATGAAGGCCGCGGCCGCCGTCATGAGGCACCCGAGGCTCTTCACGGCCGCGCAGAAGGCGACCGCGCCGGCCCGGCTGGCCGCCGGGCGGGACGGGGTGATCTCCCGCCTGCCCCCGCCGTTCGACGGCTGGAGCGACAGCCGCGACCTGCCCGCCCCGCCCCGGCGGACCTTCCGCGACTGGATGGCCTCCGAGGAGGGCGCCGCGACCCTGCGCGCGGCCGCCGAGGAGGGCCGCCGCACCCGCGGCGGCGACCCCCACGAGGCCGCCGCCCCCGAGGGCGGACCCCGGTCCGACGCCCGCCCGGCCGACGCCCGCACGGCCCCCGCCCGCCCGGCCCACGACGACGCGGATCACGCCGATCGCGCCGCCGCCGACGACGAGGAGACACGGTGACAGCGACCGCGCGCGACACGGTGCTCGGCCGGATCCGGGACGCCCGCGCCCTGGCGGGTCCGCGCGAGGTGACGGTGGAGCGCGCCTACCGCACCGGCCGCACCCTCCCCGACGAGGAGCGGCTCGCCCTCCTCACCGACCGCCTCGTCGACTACAAGGCCCGGGTACGGGTCTGCACCGCCGAACACACCGCCCGAACGGTCGCGGAGGCGCTGCGGGAGCGCGGCGCCCGCCGGATCGGCGTGCCCGCCGGGCTCGACCCGTCCTGGCTCACCGCCCACGACGGGGAGGTCCTGCGGGACCGCGCCGACATCCCCGCGCCCCACCTCGGCGACCTCGACGGCGTGGTCACCGCCTCGGCCGTGACCTGTGCGGACACCGGCACCGTCTTCCTCGACGGCTCCCCGGACCAGGGCCGTCGCGCCCTGTCCCTCGTGCCCGACCTGCACGTGTGCGTGGTGGACCTGTCCTCGGTCGTCGTCGGCGTGCCCGAGGCGGTCGCCCGGCTGGTGCCGGAGCGGCCGACGACGCTGATCAGCGGGCCGTCGGCCACCTCCGACATCGAGCTGGAACGGGTCGAGGGCGTGCACGGCCCCCGCATCCTCGAGGTGATCGTCCGCACCGACGTCTGAGCGGACCGCCGCGGAGCATGTCGCCGGGCGACTCGCTAGGCGACCACGCGGAAGGTCTCCAGCTTCCCGTCGGCCGCGTCGGGCAGCAGCATCCCCGCCGCCACGCCGCTGCGGAGGTAGTCCACGACCTCCTGGGTGATCACCTCGCCGGGGACCACGGCCGGCACGCCCGGCGGGTACGGCGTGATCGTCTCCGCGGCCACCCGCCCGGCGGCCCGGTCGGCGGGGACGTGGTCGACGTTGCCGAAGAAGGCGTCACGCGGCCGGACGGCCTGCTCCAGTTCCAGCCCGCCCGCCGGGGGCAGCAGCACCCGCGGCGGCCGCTCGATGCTCTCGGCGTCCTTGACGAGCCGCCCCAGCGACTCCACCAGCAGGGCCTCGGTACGGTCGTCGTCGCCGTGGGTGATCTGCGGGCAGATCCGGAGCGTGTCGGCGGACCCGACGTCGACGTGGCAGGTGGCGCGCAGCCACTCCGCGGCCTGCATGCCGGTGATGCCGAGTCCGCGGACGTCGACGGTCAGCTTCAGCGGGTCGTGCTCGTGGGCCAGGCGCTCGTGGACGATCTCCTGGCCCATCACCGACAGCCCGGGCATGGCGTCGACCGCCTCCCGGATCCGCCGGGCCCGCGCCAGCGCGGTCCCCAGCAGGTCCCGGCCCTGCTCCACCATCTGCCGCCGCCAGCCGTCCAGCGTCGCGTAGACCAGCGAGGAGGAACTGGTGGTGCCCAGCAGGTCCTCGCGCTGCGCGAGCACCTCCGGGGAGATCCGGTCGCCCTTGAGGTGGAAGACCGAACTCTGCTCGATCGCGCCGCCCATCTTGTGCACGCTGGTGACCACCAGGTCGGCCCCGGCGTCCATGCCCCAGGTCGGCAGCTCGGGGTGGAAGGGCAGGTGCGCGCCCCACGCCTCGTCGACGATCAGCGGGACGCCGAACTCGTGGCAGACGTCGGCCACGCCCCGGACGTCCGCGCAGGACCCCCAGTCGGTGGGCGTGATCAGCAGCATGCCCTTGGCGTCCGGGTGCTCCTCCAGCCTGCGGCGCACGTCCTCAGGCTCCGGCGGATGGGCCAGGTGCCGCTCGGCGTCGAACTTGGGGTGCACCCAGATCGGGGTCACCCCGTTGATGATCACGGCGGCGATCACCGACTTGTGGGAGTTGCGGGAGATCAGCAGCTTCTCCCCGGGACCCGCCACCGCGAGCATCCCGGTCTTCACCGAGAGGGAGCTGCCGCAGGTGGAGAAGAACGTCCGGTCCGCGCCGACCGCGTCGGCCATCAGCTCCTGGGCGTCGGCGAGCACGCCCTGGGACAGGCGGCGGTCGTCGAGGCCGTTCATGTTGAGCACGTCGGAGGCGAAGACGCCCTCGCCGAGGATCTTTTTGACCCGGGGGTCGGCGCCGCGGCCCTGACGGTGGCCCGGCGGCCCGTAGACGACGTCCCCCCGCCGACGGAACTCCTCCAGCGCCTCGAGCACGGGTACGCGTGAATGATCCACGGGTCCTCCTCCTTCACGTCCGGCCTGCTACACGTCCGGCCTGCGTCATGTCCGGCCTGCGGGTCGGGCCACCGTGTACGGGTCGCCCCGCGCCCCGGCCGCAAACGCGGGCCGTCCACGTCCCGACGGGTGAGGACTGATCGCCGGAACCTCCGGGAACACGTGGGAAACCGCTCACCCGAGAGCTCACTAGAGAAAGGCCCCCGTGCGCACCGTCGGCGTCGAAGAAGAACTGCTCCTGGTCGATCCGGAGACGGGGGATCCCCGTGCCCTGTCCGCGGCCGTACTCGCCCGGGCGGAGCGCGACCCCGCGGACTCCGACGTGTTCGAGAAGGAGCTCCACGGCCAGATGCTGGAGTTCGCCACGCATCCCCAGTCCTCCCTCGCGGAGCTCGAGAAGGAGATCGTCCGCTGCCGGGCGGACGCCGCCCGGCACGCCGCCTCCACCGGCGCCGCGGTCGCCGCGCTGGCCACCTCCCCGCTCCCCGTGAGCCCTCAGGTCAGCACCAGCGAGCGCTACCAGTGGATGGTCGACCGCTACGGCCTGCCGACCCAGGAGCAGATGGTGTGCGGCTGCCACGTCCACGTCTCGGTGGAGTCCGACGAGGAGGGCGTCGCGGTCCTCGACCGGATCCGGAACTGGCTGCCCGTCCTCACCGCCCTCAGCGCGAACTCCCCGTTCTGGCAGGGCAAGGAGACCGGCTACCGCAGCTACCGCCGGCAGGTGTGGGAGCGCTGGCCCTCGGCCGGTTCGACCGAGCCGTTCGGGACGCCCGAGGAGTACCACCGCCGCACCGACGCGATGGTCGCCACCGGCGCCATCCTCGACCGGCACATGGCGTACTACGACGCCCGCCTCTCCGACCGGTACCCCACCGTGGAGATCCGCGTCTCCGACGTCTGCCTGGACGCCGACACGCCCGTGCTGATAGCCGCCCTGGCCCGCGGCCTGGTGGACACCGCGGCCGCGCAGTGGCGGGCCGGCGTGGAGCCCGCCGCCCCCGCGAGCGTCAGCCTGCTGAAGCTGGCGGCCTGGCAGGCGTCCAGCTCCGGCCTCGAGGGCGACCTGCTGCACCCGCTCACCTTCCGGCCCGCCCCCGCCCGCGAGGTGGTCACCGCCCTCCTCGAGCACATCGACGACTCGCTCCGCGCGAACGGCGACCGCGACCTCGCCCACCGCACGGTGGAGCGCCTCTTCGCCGAGGGCAACGGGGCGCGGGTCCAGCAGGAGGTGTGGGAGAAGACCGGCAGCCTGCGCGACGTCGTCCTGGAGGCCGTCCGCCGCACGGCCGCCGGCGCCCCCTGAACCGGCGGATCCCCCCCGCCGTCCGCGAAGCCCCCGGCCCGCCCCGTCCGGGGGCTTTCGCACGCCCGGGGGGCAGGGGGCAGGGGGCGGGGGAGCGGGGGAGGAAGGGCGCGGGGGAGGATGGGCGGCGCGGCGATAGGTCTTTTGACATAGCTATCCTTCGGTACCTATCCTGTTCGGCATGTCCGAATCCAGCGCGCGCTCCCGGCGCACCGACCACGTGGCCTCCGGCCTCGCGGCGTGCCTGCCCGCGCTGAACCGGACCCTCGAGCGGCGGGTGGCACGCGAGTACCACGTGCCCAAGCCCTCCGAGGCCCAGCTCGCCCTCCTGCGCCACGTCGAGCGCCACGACGGCGCCACGGTCCGCGAGGCCGCCGAGGCGCTGCAGATGAAGCCCAACAACGTCAGCGCGCTGGTGTCGCAGCTCACCGAGCAGGGCGAGCTCGAGCGGCGCCAGGACGGCGTCGACAAGCGCATCGCGCATCTGCACCTCACCGAGACCGCGCGCCGTCGCATCGCGGAGGTGCGGGAACTCGAGACCGGCGTGCTCGGCGAGGCGCTGCACGCGCTCACGGACGGCGAGCTCGACGCCCTCGGGTCCGCGCTGGGCGCCCTGGCCGCCCTGGAGCGCGCCGTCCGCGACGGCGGCTGACGCCCGACCAGTACCGGCCAGTACCGGCCGGCGCCGGCCAGTGCCCGTCAGCGCCGGTGAGGATTCTCACGCTCCCGGCGGCCCTCCCGAGGGCGTCGCCCCTCATGCGGCACCGCCGCACCCCCACCCCCGCACGCCCGACCGGCGGCGCCCGACGCCGCCGGTCCGGGCGGTGTTCGTGGTGCCCTCCCCCGTCCCCCCACCCCATCCCCCTCCCCCTCCCCCTCCCCCTCCCTCTTTCTCCGAAGGCAAAGGCTCGATTTCCATGGCATCCACTCCCGTGGACGCGTCCCCGGCGGCCACCGCGCCCGCCGGACGCCGGGGCAACCCCTGGCTCGCCCTGATCGCGGTGTCGTTCGGTCTGCTGATGGTGCAGCTCGACGGCTCCGTGGTCGCCATCGCCAACCCGGCCATCGGCCGTGACCTCGGCGCCAGCACCGCCGAACTGCAGTGGGTGACCAACTCCTACCTGCTGGCCCTCGCCGCCTCCATGATCCTCGGCGGCAAGCTGGGCGACCGCTTCGGGCGGCGGTTCTACTACCTGGCCGGCATCGGCGGCTTCGTCGTCACCTCGGTCGCCATCGGCCTGTCCGGCAGCATCGAGACGGTCATCCTGTTCCGGGCCCTGCAAGGACTGTGCGGCGGCATCCTGATGCCCAACACCCTCGGCATCCTGCGCGCCGTCTTCGAACCCCGGCGCTTCCCGGTCGCGGTCGGCATCTGGGGCATGGTCTCCGCCGTCTCCACCTCCCTCGGCCCCATCGTGGGCGGCCTGCTGGTCGAGAGCGTCGGCTGGCAGTGGGTGTTCCACCTGAACGCCCCGATCGGCCTCGTCGCCCTGCTGTTCTCGATGTGGGTCCTGGCGGAGTCCAAGAACTCCACGGGCCACCACCGGTTCGACGTCGCCGGCGTCGTCCTGCTGGCCGCGGGCCTGCTCGCGCTGGTCTTCGGCATCGTCAAGGGCGAGACCTGGGGCTGGGCCTCGGCCGGCACCCTGGGCTCCCTCGCCCTCGGCCTGGCGGTCCTGGTGCTGTTCGGCTGGTACGAGACCCGGCAGGAGCATCCGCTGCTGCCCATGCGCCTGTTCCGCAACCGCTCGCTGACCGTCGGCTCGGTGATGACCGTGCTCAACTTCTTCGTCATGCTCGGCGGCATCTTCTTCATCATGCTGTACCTGCAGAACGTCCGCGGGTACACGCCGGTCGAGGCCGGTGTCGCCACCCTGCCGATGTCGCTGGCCTCCCTGGTGGCGTCACCGCTGGGCGCCCAGCTCAGCCAGCGCCTCGGGGCGCGGGTCTCCGTCCCGATCGGCCTGCTGCTGTCGGCGGTGGCCATGTTCTCCATGCTGACCTGGACCGTCGACTCGTCCTACGCCACCATGTGGGTCCCCTACATCGCGTTGGGCCTCGGCGTGGGCATCGTGCTGCCCGCCACCGCGGACACCATCATCGGCAACGCGCCCGTGCGGGACGGCGGCGTGGCCTCCGGGCTGCAGTCCACCATGCTGCAGATCGGCGGCGCGCTGGGCACCTCGGTGCTCGTCTCGGTCATCGCCGGCAAGGTCGGTTCCTCCCTGTTCGGCGAACTCACCGCCGCCGGTGTCCCCGCCGCCATGGCACACGGCCTGGAGAAGGCCGAGGACGCGGTCACCATGGGCATCGCGCCCGTCTCGCCCGGGATGCCCGAGGGGATCAGGGCCGCGGTCGTCGAGGGCGCGGGACAGGCGTTCGTCAACGGCATGCACGCCGCGGTGATCGTCACCGGCGTGCTGTGCGTGCTCGGAGCGGTCGTCGCCGCCGTCGGCATCGAACGGCGCGTCCCGGCGGAGGAGCAGGCGGCCGCCGCCGAGGCCGCCGCCCGCTGACCGTCCGCGGCACGCCCGCCGCACCGCCGCCCACGGCACGCCCGCCGCACGGCCGTCCGCGGCACGCACGCCGCGACGCGCCCCCGAGGGTTCTCCCCGGGGGCGCGTCGCCGTCTCCGGACCCTCCGCGACGGCGCCGGACGGGGTGCCGGCGCGGGGGCCGGCGCGGGTGCCGAACCGGTACCGGCCGGGCCTCGGTCACGGGCCGGGTCGGCGCAGGCCACTCCGTGGAAAAATCGACGTGACGGCACCCCGCGCGTCGGTTCGGCCGAACGGGTGAGCGCGCGCCACAATGGGGCCTGACAGACGATCCGGACACGACGCGGGGGACCGACGGTGATGAGCAGGCGCAGGCACGACGTCACCGACGAACAATGGGAAGGCCTCGCCGAGGTCGTCCCGCTCCGGGGCCGGGACGCCTGGCCCTCCCAGGTCGGCCACCGCGCGCTGCCGGAGGAGGCGGTCGAACCCCGCCGCCGCTTCGTCGTCCTGCGGGTCAACGTCTTCGCCGACGCCCGCGAGGTCGCCGAGACGCTGATGGCCGGCGCCCCCGTGCTGCTCGACCTGTCCGGCGCCGAGGGCGACGTCGCCAAGCGCGTCCTCGACTTCTCCACCGGCGTGGTCTTCGGCCTCGCCGCCTCCATGCACCGCGTCGACCGGAACGTCTTCCTGCTCACCCCGGGCGGTGTCGAGGTGCAGGGCCTGATCGAAGGACTCGGCGGGAACTCCCCGTCCCAGCAGGGACGATGACCTCCGCCCGGGGGTGAAGGCGCCCGGCCCGCGCTGACCGCGTCCCCCGATCGTAGGAAGGCCGACCGGGCGGAACGGTTCACCGGGACCGCACCCGCCTACGGTCCGGTCATGACCCTGTCCGTGCCCTCCGGCGTCCAGCCCCCGTCGCCCTCCCCGTCCCCGTCCCCCTCCCCGTGCCCGAGCGAGGCCGAGGAGGCGCGGGTCCCCGTCCAGCGCGCCGCCGCCGACCGCGCCCGCGTCACCGAGCTGCGGCTGTCCGCGTTCGCCTCCCACCGCGGGCTCCGCGTCCCGCTGGACGCCCCCTTCACCCTGATCGCCGGCCCGAGCGGCAGCGGCAAGTCCGGTGTGCTGCGCGCCTACGAGGCGCTGGCGCGGCTGGCGGGCGGGGCCGAGGCGGGGGAGGCGTTCCCCGACCCCGGCTCCTGCGTCCCGGACCGCGCCCGGCCCGACGAGCAGGGGCGCCGCGGCTTCCGCATCGGCTGCACCGCCGACGGCCCGGAGGGCCCCGTCCGGCTCGACGTCGCCGTGCAGGTCGAGCCCGCGCTGCGCATCGTGGGCGAACGGCTGACCGCGGACGGGACGGTGCTGCTGGAGACCGCCCTGCGCGATCCCGCCCGCCGCTCCGTGCAGGCCGCCTGGCACACCGCGGGCAGCGCGCCGGTCACCCGCGCGCCCCTGCCCGACGACCGGCTCGGCACCGCGCTGCTGCCGCTGCGGGTGGCCGGGAAGACCGAGGGCCAGCGGCGGGTGCTGGCCGCGGCCGAGCAGATGGTGGTCGCCCTGCGGTCGGTGTTCGTCTGCGACCCGCGTCCCGCGCGGATGCGGCCCGCGGTCCCGCTGGGCACCGGGCGGCTGCTGCGCGGCTGCGACAACCTCGCCGACGTGCTGTTCCGCACCCGCTCCGAGTGCGGGCGGCGGCACGGGCTGCTGGTCGACGCCGTCCGCGCGGGCTGCGCCGGACCGGTCCACGACCTGCTCGCCGAGCGCACCACCGACGGCCGGGTGCGCGCCCTGCTCGACCGCGGCGACGGCTCCCGCACCGACCTCGCGCGCCTGGGGGACGGCGAACTGCGCTACACCGCCCTGGCGTTGGTGCTGCTCACCGGGCCGGGCGTGCTGGAGGTCGACACCGCGGAGGTGCCGGAGGCGTACCAGACGCTCACCGTGCTCGCCGACGGCTTCGGCCAGGGACTCGACGCGCGCCAGCGGCGTGAACTGCTGGGCCTGGCGGCCCGGATGTGCGAGCGGGGGCACATCCGTCTCGTCGGCGCGGTCAACGACCTCTCCTGGGTGGAGGGCGCCGAGGGGAGCGACGCGGCGCGGGTGGTAGACCTGGCACCGTGACAGACGACCGTGACCTGGACGCCCTGCGGCGGCGGCTGGTGGAGTTCGCCGCCGCGCGCCGCTGGGAGCCGTACCACACCCCGAAGAACCTGGCGGCCGCGCTCAGCGTGGAGGCGTCCGAACTGCTGGAGATCTTCCAGTGGTTGACGCCCGAGGAGTCGGCGCGGGTGATGGACGACCCCGAGCGGGCGCACCGGGTCGAGGACGAGGTGGCGGACGTGCTCGCCTACCTGCTGCAGTTCTGCGCGGTGCTGGGCGTCGACCCGCTGTCGGCGCTGGATGCGAAGATCGTGCGGAACGAGAAGAGGTTTCCCGCGCCCGGCGCGTGAAGCGGGCCGCCCGGTCGGCCGGATCGGGAGGCGTTCTCACTCTCCGGAGTTGTGGAGCGGGGCGTTCTCGCGAAGTTTTCCACAGATTTCCGGCATGGTCTGGCGTATCCGTGCCCGACCCTTCACTCTGGGTAGTGGAACCGGTACGGCGTGCGCGGGGGCACGCGGAGCGAACGGGGGCGGCGTGGATGGACGCGGCACGGCTCATCGAAGTGGCCAGACGGGCTCTGGCGGTCAGTGAGGAACCGCAGGCCGTTCTGGCCGAGGTGTGGCAGGCGCACGCCCTGGCCCAGGCGGTCGGCAGCCGACTGGCGGTGTCCGGGCCGCCGGAGCTGAGAGGAGAGGCGCTCGGGCTGACGGAACTCGCCGGACGCGGCTGCGGGGCGCTGGGGCCGGCGCCGTTCGGCACCGAGCACCTGCGTGCCGCGCGGCTGACCTCGGTCGGGGAGCCGTTCGCGGTGCTCGAGGCGCTGGGCGAGCTGCTCTCCGAGGCGGGCATCGCCATGATCGGCCTCGCCCCCGCCGCGGCGGACGACGACACCTACTGGCAGTGCATGGAGTCGATCGACGCGTCCGACGAGTCCCGCGACCGGGTGCTCCAGATGATCCGCCGCCTCACGCCATGACCGCCACCCGGTCCGGTCCTGGCGGCACGGCGCGGTGCGGCACGGTGCGGCGCGCCGCGGCGCGGTGCCGTGCGGTGCGGACACGGCTCGGGGCCGCCACGGCGTCCGTGGCGGCCCCGAGGGGAGGGCGCGGGGGCGCGGCCGGGTCAGGGGCGGGTGAGCAGCGGGGGTTCGGCGCCGGTCCGGCTCGCGAGCACGGAGCGGCGGCGGCCGTAGCCGAGGTACACGGCCAGCCCCACGGCCAGGAACGCGGCGAACTGCACCCACGTGCCCCAGCCGGTCTCGAACATGAGGTACAGGCAGAACAGCACGCCCAGCACCGGCAGCACCGGGCCGAACGGCACCCGGAACGGCCGGGCCAGGTCCGGTTCCCGTCGGCGCAGCGCGATCACGGCGACGTTCACGGCGGCCATCGCGGCCAGCGTGCCGATGGTCGACAGGTCGATCAGCCCGTCCAGCGGCACGAACGCCGCGACCAGCCCGAAGACCACGCCGATGACGATCGTCCCGGTGACCGGGGTCGAGGTCCTGGGGGAGACCTTCTCGAAGAACCGCGGCATCAGACCGTCACGCGACATCGACATCAGGATGCGGCTCTGCCCGTAGGTGACCGCCAGCGTCACCGAGGCGATGGCCACCACCGCGCCGAAGGCGACGACCGCCCCGCCGACGTCGGAACCGGTGACCGTGTCGACCACGTGGGACAGCGCGGCCGGCCGGCTGCCCGCCTCCTCGGAACCGATGGCGCCGATCGCCGCGAGCGCCACGGCGCAGTACAGGACGGTCACCGCGCCGATGCAGACCAGGATCGCGATCGGCACGTCGCGCCGGGGGTTGCGGGACTCCTCGCCCGCCGTGGTGATCGCGTCGAAGCCGATGTAGGAGAAGAATGCCGCCGAGGTGGCCGCGCCGATGCCGGCCACGCCCTCGGGGGCGAACGGGTTGAGGTGGCCGTCCTGGAACGCGCTGAACCCGACCGCGCAGAACACCAGCAGGATGCCGATCTTGACCACGGCCATGACCGCGGTGGCGCGGGCGCTCTCGCGGACGCCGCGGACCAGCAGCACCGTGGCCAGGCCGATCAGCACCACGGCCGGGAGGTTCACCACGCCGCCCTCGGTGGGCCCGTGCGAGAGCGCGGCGGGCAGCTCGTGGCCGAGGAGGCTGTCGAGCAGCTCGTTGACGTACTCGCTCCAGCCCACGGCGACGGCGGAGATGGAGATGCCGTACTCGAGGAGCAGGCACCAGCCCACCAGGAAGGCCCAGGTCTCGCCGAGACCGGCGTAGGCGAAGGAGTACGAGGAACCGGCGACCGGGATGGCGCCACCGAGCTCGGCGAAGGAGAAGGCGGTGAAGACGCAGGTGATCGCGGCGAGGACGTAGGAGACGACGACCGCGGGGCCCGCCTCGGCGATCGAGCCGGACAGGCCGACGAAGATGCCGGTGCCGACCACGGCGCCCATGCCGAAGCAGATCAGGTGGAAGAGGCCCATGGTCCGCTTCAGACCGTGACCCTCGAGGTCGTGGCCCGATTCGGAGATCAGGAGCCGGGAGGATTTGACGCGTGGTGCGGGCATGACGGGTGGTGCTCGTTTCTGGGTGGTGCGGGTCGCGACGGGGTGGGTCGCGGTCGGACGGCACGGAAAGGGATGGTTCCACGCCGACCGTCGGTCGCCCCCGCGGCGCGACGGCCGCGGGGGAGTGTCACAGGGGCTCCGGAGCCGCCGAGGTCAGCGGCCGAGCGCGGCGACCATGACGGCCTTGATGGTGTGGAGGCGGTTCTCCGCCTCGTCGAAGACGACGGAGTGCGCCGACTCGAAGACCTCGTCGGTGACCTCCAGCGACTCCAGGCCGTACTCGGCGTGGATCTGCCGGCCGACCTCGGTGCCCAGGTCGTGGAAGGCCGGAAGGCAGTGCAGGAACTTCACGTCCGGGTCGCCCGTCGCGCGCAGGACGTCCATCGTCACCGCGTAGGGGGACAGGGCGGCGATCCGCTCGCCCCAGACCTCCTTGGGCTCGCCCATGGAGACCCAGACGTCGGTGGCGACGAAACCGGCGCCCCGCACGCCCTCGGCGACGTCCTCGGTGAGGGTGACGCGGGCGCCGCTGATCTCCGCCAGCTTGCGCGCCCGGGCGACGACCTCCTCGTCGGGCCAGTACGAGCGCGGCGCGACGATCCGCACGTCCATGCCGAGCAGGGCGCCGGTGACCAGGTAGGAGTTGCCCATGTTGAAGCGGGCGTCGCCCAGGTAGGCGAAGGCGATCTCCTCCAGCGGCGCGGCGCTGTGCTCGGTCATGGTGAGCACGTCGGCGAGCATCTGGGTGGGGTGCCAGTCGTCGGTGAGGCCGTTGAACACGGGCACGCCCGCGTGCGCGGCGAGCTCCTCCACCTTGGCCTGGCTGTCGCCCCGGTACTCGATGCCGTCGTACATCCGGCCCAGCA
The DNA here is from genome assembly GCF_040643475.1 of Streptomyces sp. NPDC047130. NCBI lineage: Bacteria > Bacillati > Actinomycetota > Actinomycetes > Kitasatosporales > Streptomycetaceae > Streptomyces > Streptomyces sp. NPDC047130. The sequence goes on from NZ_JBEYUK010000007.1 coordinate 76,751, forward strand.
CCCGCGCGGTGTCCTTCACCGACTCCTTGTGCCCGATCTGCGAGGCGGACGGGTCCAGGAAGGTCGTCGAGGCGCCCTGGTCGGCCGCGGCGACCTCGAAGGCGCAGCGTGTGCGCGTCGACGTCTTCTCGAAGATCAGCGCGATGTTGCGGCCCCGCAGGTACTGGGTCTCGGTCCCGGCCTTCTTGGCCGCCTTGAGCTCGGCGGCCAGCTCGACCAGGCCGCGGAACTCCTCACGGCTGAAGTCCAGCTCCTTGAGGAAGCTGCGGCCGGCGAGGGCGGAAGGGAGGTGGGGCATCACGAGCTCCAGTGGCTGCTGCGGGGGACGGTGGAATTCTATACGCAAAAAAGAATGATTATGCACCGTGCTGGACGCGCGAGACCCTACACCGGATCCCGCTCCACCGGACAGCTCATGCAGCGCGGCCCGCCCCGTCCCCGGCCGAGCTCGTTGCCGCGGATCTCGATCACCTCCACGCCCTGCTTGCGCAGGTGCGTGTTGGTGGTGGTGTTCCGCTCGTAGGCGACCACCACCCCCGGCTCCACCGCCAGCACGTTGCACCCGTCGTCCCACTGCTCCCGCTCGGCGGCGTGGACGTCCTGGGTGGCGGTGAGGACCCGGATCTCGCTCAGGTCCAGCGCCGACGCGATGGCGCGGTGCATGTGCTCCGGCGGATGGTCCACGACCTGGATCCGCTGCCCGGCGCCGCCCGGGGTGATCGTGTACGACCGCAGCATGCCCAGTCCCGCGTACTGGGTGAAGGTGTCCCGGTCGACCATGGTCATCACGGTGTCCAGGTGCATCGTCGCCCGCTTCTTCGGCATGTCCAGCGCCACCACGGCACGCGCCGAGCCGGTGGCGAACAGCTTGTGGGCGATCATCTCCACGGCCTGCGGCGTGGTCCGCTCGCTCATGCCGATCAGCACCGCGCCGTTGCCGATCACCAGGACGTCGCCGCCCTCGATGGTCGACGGGTAGTCGGCGTGTCCCTGCGACCAGATGTGGAACTCCTCGCGGCGGAAGAGCGGGTGGTGCCGGTAGATCGCCTCGAAGTGCACCGTCTCGCGGCGGCGGGCCCGCCAGCGCATCGCGTTGATGGACACCCCGTCGTAGATCCAGGCGGAGGTGTCGCGGGTGAAGAGGTGGTTGGGCAGCGGGTCGAGCAGGAAGTCGTCCAGCTCCATCACGTGGAAGCGGACCGAGACCGGCTCCGGGTGCTCGTCCAGGTACTCCCGCTTGGTCATGCCCCCGATCAGGGCCTCGGCCAGCCGGTCGGCGGGCAGCGCCTCGAAGACGGATCTGAGCCGGGAGGTGGCGAGCGGGCCGAACTCACGGGTGTCGAACACCTCGTCCAGGACCAGGGAACGCGCCTCGTCGACCGCGAGGGTCTCGGCCAGCAGGTCCTCGAAGAGGTGCACGGCCACGCCGCGCCCGCGCAGCACCGAGGCGAAGGCGTCGTGCTCCGCCTGGGCGCGACGCACCCAGAGCACGTCGTCGAAGAGCAGGTCGTCCTTGTTGGACGGGGTGAGGCGCTTCAGCTCGAGGCCGGGGCGGTGCAGGACGACGCGGCGCAGCCGGCCGGTCTCGGAGTCGACGTGGAATCCCATGCCACTCATCCTGACCCCCCGGACCCGGTTTCATCCCTGTTCAGGAGGCCCTTCCGCCCGCTCGCAGGAGCCGGCCGCCCGGTGCGGCGCTTTACGCCAGCCATGATCCGTGCGAGGTTGCGGCATTGCGACATGGCAGCGGCGTGCCGGAAACGGCATGTCGACGACGGCATGAACCCGCCGCCCCATGGCGGGACACGGACGAGTGGGGGCCCACGATGATCCAGGACGTGCTGGGACTGACGGAGAACGAGTCGAACGCCTACCGGGAGCTGCTGCGCCGGCCCTCCTGCTCCGCCGCGGAACTGGCCGAAGTGCTGAGCGTGCCCGAGGGCGAGGCGGCCGGCGTCATGGGACGCCTGGAGGTGCTGGGCCTGGCCGCCCGCAACGGACAGGCGCCCGGCCGGCTCAGCGCCTCCCCGCCCCGGCTGGCCCTCGGCTCCATGCTGGTCCACCGGCAGAACGCGCTCCGGCTGGCCGAACTCGAACTCGGCTCCCTGGAGGAGCTCTACCGGGCGACCATGGCGGAACGATCCTCCTCCGACGTCCTGGACGTCGTCCGCGGCGTCGAGGCGACCCGGCAGCGGCTGGAACAGCTCCAGACCGGCGCGCGCAGCGAGATCCTCTGCCTGGTGCAGGCCCCGGCCCGCTTCGTCTCCACCACCGAGAACACCGCCACCGAGGCCGCCGCCGCGGCCCGCGGGGTCGCCTACCGGGTGGTGCTGGAGCGGCGCATGCTGGAGGAGGACGACGGCATCGTCGAGGAGCTGGAGCGCGCGGTGCAGGCAGGCGAGGAGGTCCGGGTCACCGACTCGGTCCCGGTGAAGCTGATGATCGCCGACCGGGAGCTGGCGATGGTCCCGATGGGAGGCCGCGGCCACGCGGCGGACGGAGCGCTGCTGGTCCGGCCCGGCGGCCTGCTCGACGCCCTCACCGGGCTCTTCGAAATGGTCTGGCAGCGCAGCTCCCGCCTCACGGTGCCCCGCGTCGGCGAGGTCGCGGAGTCCACGCCCAGCGCCCTCGACGAGACGGACGCCCGCATCATGAGCCTCCTCGTCGCCGGGCTCACCGACCAGGCGGTCGCGGTCCGTCTCGGCCTGTCCTTGCGCACCGTGCAGCGCCGGGTCGGTCAGCTGATGAAGCTCACCGGCGCCCAGACCCGCCTCCAACTGGGCCTTCAGGCAGCCCGGTTGGGATGGGCGTGAGGTCCCGGGCGGCACCGCGGCGGCGGGCCGCACCGGCCCCGGTGACACTCCGTCAGGTACGCGACCTAAAATGATCAACGTGTCCGACCAGCGCGCTCCCCGTTCCCTCATCGTCACGCTCTACGGCGCGTACGGCCGTCACCTGCCCGGACCGTTGCCCGTCTCGGAGCTGATCCGGCTGCTCGCGGCGGTCGGCGTCGACGCCCCGTCGGTGCGGTCGGCGGTCTCCCGGCTCAAGCGGCGCGGCATGCTGGTCCCCGCCCGGACCGACACGGGGGCGGCGGGCTACGCGCTCTCGCCGGACGCGCGGCAGACACTGGACGACGCCGGACGCCGGCTGCTCGCCGGGCCGCCCGAGGGGGAGGAGTGGCTGCTGGCCGTCTTCTCCGTGCCGGAGACGCTCCGGCAGCGCCGGCACGTGCTGCGCACCCGGCTCGCCCGCCTCGGGTTCGGGGCGGCCGCGCCCGGCGTGTGGATAGCGCCCGCCCGCGTCCACGAGGAGGCCCGGCACACGCTGAGCCGGCTGGGCCTCGACCGGTACGTGGACTTCTTCCGGGGCGAGCACCTCGGGTTCACGCCCACCGAGGAGGCGCTCGGACGGTGGTGGGACCTCGACGCGATCGCCGCCCGGTACGAGGAGTTCCTCGTGCGGCACACGGGGCTGCTCCGGTCCTGGGAGGACCGCGACGACAGCCCGGCCGAGGAGGCCTACCGGGACTACATGCTCGCCCTCGACGCCTGGCGCGAACTGCCGTACGCGGACCCCGGGCTGCCGCCGCGGCTGCTGCCCGCGGACTGGCCGGGGCCGCGGGCCGGCGCCCTCTTCCACGCACTGCGGGACCGGTTGCGCGACGCGGCGGAGCGCTACGTCACCGCCGGGTGACGCCGCGCCTCCGCCGCGCCTCCGCCGCGGCGACCCGCCGCGGGACCGCGCACGGGACCCCGGACGGGACCGCGCAAGGGACCCCGCACCGGACCCCGGACGGGACCGGCACGGAGCCCGGCGCGGAGCCCGGCGCGGGGCCCGGCGCGGGGATCCCGCACGGGTCCCCGCACGAGGCCCGGCGCCGGGCCCCCTCGCCGGGTCACAGGCGCGGGTCCACCGGTTCGGACTCGAGGGCCAGGACCGCGAACACCGCCTCGTGGACGCGCCACAGCGGTTCGCCCTCCGCGAGCCGGTCCAGCGCCTCCAGCCCCAGCGCGTACTCCCGCAGCGCCAGCGACCGCTTGTGCCCGAGGTGCCGCTGCCGCAGCCGCTCCAGGTTCTCCGGCCGGGTGTACTCGGGACCGTAGACGATCCGCAGGTACTCCCGCCCCCGGCACTTGACGCCGGGCTGCACCAGCCGCCCCTCCGCGTCCCGCACCAGCGCGCCGAGCGGCTTGACGACCATGCCCTCGCCGCCCCGCCCGGTCAGCTCCAGCCACCAGTCGACGCCCGCGGCCACCGAGGCCGCGTCGCCGGTGTCGACGACCAGCCGCCCGGTGCTCCGCAGCAGCCCGCTGCCGTCCGCCGCGACCAGCCGGTCGAGCCACGCCAGCTGCTCGTCGTGCGGCACGCCCGCCAGACTGCGCCCCCGCCCGGCGAGGAGCTGGAACGGCGCGAACCGCACGCCCTCCAGGCCCTCCGTCGTCCAGCAGTAACGCCGGTACGCGTCGGTGAACGCGGCCGCGTCCTCCGCCCGTCCACGCTGCCGGTCCAGCAGCCCCGCGACGTCCACGCCGCGCGCCCCGGCCGCCTCCAGCGCGGCCAGCGCACCCGGGAACACCGCCCCGGAGGCCGCCCCGACGGCCGCGTACTGGTGGCGCAGCAGCCCGCCCGCCTTCAGCGACCACGGCAGCAGCTCCCCGTCCAGCAGCAGCCAGTCGGTGTCCAGCTCCGCCCACAGCCCGGCCGCGCCGATCGCCGCGCGGAGCCGGCCGAGGACCTCCTCGGTGACCTGCTCGTCGTCGAAGAACGGCCGCCCGGTGCGGGTGTAGAGCGAACCGGTGGGCCCGTCCACGCCGAACCGCTCCCGGGCCGCGTCCGCGTCCCGGCAGACCAGCGCGACCGCGCGCGAGCCCATGTGCTTCTCCTCGCACACCACCCGCTCCACACCGGCCGCCGCGTACTGCGCGAACGCCTCCTCCGGGTGCTCCAGGCAGAGTTCATCGGCGGCTCCGCCGCGGGCCCGCTCCCCGGAGGTGGCCGTCGGCGCCATCGTCGGCGGCAGGTACGGCAGCAGCCGCGGGTCCACCGCGAAACGGCTGACGACCTCCAGCGCGGCGGCGGCGTTCTCCTCCCGCACCGAGATCCGTCCGGCGTGCCGGGTCTCCACGATCCGCTTGCCGTGCACGTCGCCCAGGTCCAGCGGCCGCCCCTGGTGGCCGCCCGGCGCCTCGCCGCCCAGCGGCTTCACCGGCTCGTACCAGACCCGCTCGGCCGGGACCTCCACCAGCTCCCGCTCCGGGTAGCGCAGCGCGGTCAGCCTGCCGCCGAAGACGACACCGGTGTCCAGGCAGAGGGTGTTGTTGAGCCAGGTCGCCGTCGGCACCGGGGTGTGGCCGTAGACCACCGCGGCGCGGCCCCGGTAGTCCTCCGCCCACGGATAGCGCACCGGCAGCCCGAACTCGTCCGTCTCGCCGGTGGTGTCGCCGTACAGGGCGTGCGAACGCACCCGGCCCGAGGTGCGGCCGTGGTACTTCTCCGGCAGACCGGCGTGGCAGACCACCAGCCGGCCCTCGTCGAGCACGTAGTGGCTGACCAGCCCGTCGAGGAAGGTGCGGACGCGCTGCCTGAACTCCTCGCTCTCGCCCTCCATCTGGGCGATCGTCTCGGCCAGGCCGTGGGTGTGCTGGACCTGGCGCCCCCGCAGCCAGCGGCCGAACTTGTTCTCGTGGTTGCCCGGCACGCACAGCGCGTTCCCCGACTCCACCATCGCCATCACCCGCCGCAGCACGCCCGGCGAGTCGGGCCCGCGGTCCACCAGGTCGCCGACGAACACGGCGGTCCGGCCCTCCGGGTGCACACCGTCGGCGTAGCCCAACTTCTCCAGCAGCGCCTCGAGTTCGGAGGAGCAGCCGTGGATGTCGCCGACGATGTCGAACGGACCGGTCAGGTGCCGCAGGTCGTTGAACCGCTTCTCGGTCACGACGGTGGCGTTCTCCACCTCCTCCACGCCGCGCAGCACGTGCACCTTGCGGAAGCCCTCGCGCTCCAGGTGCCGCATCGAGCGCTTGAGTTCGCGGATGTGCCGCTGGACGACCCGGCGCGGCATGTCCGCCCGGTCGGCCCGCGCCGCGTTGCGTTCGGCGCACACCGACTCCGGCACGTCCAGCACGATCGCGATGGGCAGCACGTCGTGCTCCCGCGCGAGCCGTATCAGGTGGCTCCGCGCCTCCTGCTGCACGTTGGTGGCGTCCACCACGGTCCGCCGGCCGGCCGCGAGGCGCTTGCCGGCGATGTGGTGGAGCACGTCGAAGGCGTCCTTGGTGGCGCTCTGGTCGTTCTCGTCGTCGGACACCAGGCCGCGGCAGAAGTCCGAGGAGAGCACCTCGGTCGGCCTGAACAGGCGTCGTGCGAAGGTGGACTTGCCGGAACCGGAGGCGCCGATCAGCACCACCAGGGACAGGTCGGTGACGGGCAGGACGCGCCCGGCGGGCCGGGTCTCCTGCACAAGGGCGTCGGTCATGCCACGGCCTCCTTACGGCCTTCGTCGTCGGTGCGGTCGGTGCGGTCGGTGCGGTCGGCGTGCCGTTCGCCGCCGGTCTCCGCGCAGAGGGTGAACAGGGCCAGCTGGGTCGGCGGCCCCACCTCGGGGTCGTCCGGGCCCACCGGCCGGTACTCGACGTCGTAGCCGTACCGCGCCGCCACCGAGTCGGCCCAGGCGCGGAACTCCTCCCGCGTCCACTCGAAGCGGTGGTCGTGGTGGCGCGCGTGACCGGCGGGCAGCGACTCCCAGCGGACGTTGTACTCGACGTTCGGGGTGGTCACGACGACCGTGCGGGGCCGCGCCGAGCCGAACACCGAATACTCCAGCGCGGGCAGCCGCGGCAGGTCCAGGTGCTCGACGACCTCGCTCAGCACCGCCGCGTCGTACCCCTTGAGGCGGCTGTCGGTGTAGACCAGCGACCCCTGGAGCAGCCGGACCCGCGACGCCTGCCGCTCGCCCATCCGCTCCAGCCGCAGCCGGCGCGAGGCCAGCGCCAGCGCCCGCATCGACACGTCCACGCCCACGACCTCGGTGTACCGGGTGTCCTTCAGCAGCGCCTGCAGCAACTGCCCCTGGCCGCAGCCGAGGTCCAGCACGCGGGCGGCGCGCCGGTCGCGCAGCGCCGTCAGGACCGCCTCACGGCGCCGCACCGCCAGCGGCACCGGCCGCTCCTCGGTGTCGGTGTCCGGGTCCACCGCGTTGTCGAACTCCTCGACCTCGGTGTCGTCGGCCTCCGCCAGCCGCAGCAGTTCCTGCCGTTCGGTCTCCAGCCGGTCCATGACCCGCTGCGTCAGCGACCACCTGCGCGCCAGGTACCGGCTGGTGATGAGCTTGTGCTCCGGGTGGCCCGCCAGCCAGCGCTCGCCCACCCGCAGCAGCTTGTCGACCTCGTCCGCGGAGACGTAGTAGTGCTTGGCGTCGTCCAGCACCGGCAGCAGCACGTACAGGTGCCGGAGGGCCTCCTCCACGGTCAGGCGCTCCGACTCCAGGACGAGCGAGACGTACCGGGAGTCCCCCCACTGCGGGAACTCCGTGTCCAGCGGCACCGGCCGTGCGTCCACGCGCCAGCCCAGCGGCTCGAACAGCCGGGCCACCAGCCCAGGGCCGCCGCGCGCCGGCAGCGAGGGGATCTCCACCCGCAGCGGAAGCGGCCGCCCGGGCAGCTCCGGCCGCGCCTCGCACCGGCCCTTCATCGCCGTGGAGAACACCGCGCCCAACGCCACGGCGAGCAGCGAGGAGGCCGCGTACGGCCGGTCGTTGACGTACTGCGCGAGCGCCGCGTCCGGCGCGCCGCCCCGCCCCTTGCCCCGGCCGCGGCGCACCAGGGCCACCGGGTCGACCTCCAGCAGCAGCGCCGCCGTGCAGCGCTCGTCGGAGGCCTCAGGGTAGAAGACGTGCGCCGTGCCGTAGGAGGTGGAGAAGGGCTGCGCCCTGCCGGGATGCTTGTGCAGCAGGAATCCGAGGTCGGTGGCCGGGCTCTGCGGCGTACCGGTCGTGGTGATGGTCAGGAACATCCGGTCCGGCCCCTCTCCGTCGTGTGTGGTCGGTCGCGTCCGGGCCGCACCGCGGCGGGACGTGCGAAACCCCCGGGACACGCTGTCCCGGGGGCTCGCAGGACGACGCCGCTCACGATCGCACAACCGGTCCGAGCTGCGCCTTCCTTTATCCGGCGGCCGGACGCGGCGGCCGGACGTGAGGGCCGGACGCGGGGCCGGTCAGCCGAGGCGGCTCTGCACCTGCGAGGAGATCAGCTCCAGGTGGTCCAGGTCCTCCAGGTCGAGCACCTGGAGGTAGATACGCTGCGACCCGGCCTCGATGTAGCGGCCGATCTTCTCGACCACCTCGGCGGGCGAGCCGGCCAGGCCGTTGAGCTTCAGCTCGTCCACCTCACGGCCGATCCGCTCGGCCCGGCGGGCCACCTCGGCGTCGTCGCGGCCGACGCACACCACCAGGGCGTTGGAGTACGTCAGCTCGTCGGCGGACCGCCCGGCCTCCTCGGCGGCCGCGCGCACCCGCTCGAAGAGCACCTTGGTGTCCTCCACGGACACGAACGGCGCGTTGAACTCGTCGGCGTACCGGGCCGCCAGGCGGGGCGTGCGCTTGGCGCCGCTGCCGCCGATCAGCACCGGCACCTTCGCCTGTGCCGGCTTCGGCAGCGCGGGGGAGTCGGTCAGGTCGTAGTGCGTGCCGTGGTGGCTGTACGTCTTGCCGACCTCGGTCGCCCACAGGCCGGTGACGATCTCCAGCTGCTCCTCCAGGCGCGCGAACTTCTCCTTGGGGAAGGGGATGCCGTACGCCTTGTGCTCCTCCTCGTACCAGCCCGCGCCCAGGCCCAGTTCGACACGGCCGCCGGACATCTGGTCGACCTGCGCGACCTGGATGGCGAGCACGCCGGGGAGGCGGAAGGTGCCCGCGGTCATCAGCGTGCCGAGACGGATCCGCCTGGTCTCCCGGGCGAGACCCGCCAGGGTGATCCAGGCGTCGGTCGGGCCGGGCAGTCCGGAGACGCCGCCCATGTGCAGGTAGTGGTCGGAACGGAAGAAGGCGTCGAAGCCCAGGTCCTCGGTGGCCTTCGCGACGGTGAGCAGGGTGTCGTACGTCGCACCCTGCTGGGGTTCGGTGAAGATTCGCAGGTCCATGCCCCCATCCTGCACCGGCCGGGAGGGCGGCGGGCGCATTGGGGTGCCGGACGCCGGTCCGGGCGGTGACCGCGCGCGGCTCCGGTCGGCCCCACGTTCACCGTGATCACCGCGCGGGTGAACTTCCGTCAACCGCGCTCCCTTCCGGCAGTCCGTTCAGTGACCGGCCCCGGCCGTGATCGTTGCTCGGGACGGAGCCGAAGAACGTCCGGCGCCCGCGCCGGAGGTTCGCCGCCGGAGCGTCCGTAGTGTTCGCCCTTCGGGGCCAGGGCCTGGGAGCCTTCGATGTCGGAAGAGACCGTTCCGCAGTCCGCGCCGCAGTCGGCGCCGGGCGGGCCGGGTGCGCAGGGCGTGCCGCTGCAGCCGTCGGGGCTGCTGCAGCAGATGGAGGAGCTGATGGCGGCTCTCAACGCGGACCTCTCCGACCTGGGCGCCGCCCTCGGGGCCGACCCCGACCGCCGTGACCCGGTCTGACGCCGCCGCGCCGCGGGCCGCCCTCACAGGGCCTGGCCGCCCTCGGTGAGGCGGCGGTACCACCACATGTCGGCCTCCCACGGCCTGCGGTCGGCAAAGGGGTCGGGCAGCGTGCGCGCACGGAACCGGGCGTCGAAGCGCGCCACCTGGCGCCTCAGTTCCGCCCGCGGCCGGTGGGGCAGCATGCGCAGCACCTCCTCCAGCACGACGCGGGCGTGCCGCACGTCGGCCAGGGAGCAGCCCCGGCAGGTGCAGAAGGTGTCCTGCGGGTACAGGGGCCCCCGCCCCGGCGTCCGCAGGAACTCCCGGCAGCGCCGCAGCGCGACCTCCGTGGCGCCGGGGAAGACGTCGTAGTCGTCGGAGAGGCGCTCCGCCCGGTGGATCGCCAGGCTGGTGCGTCCGGAGAGCCCGCGGATCCGGTTCGGCGGCGGGTCCTCCTGGACGCGCGGACCGTGTCGAGGGGCGCGCAGGGCGCCGGGCCGTCTACGCGGCATCGGCCTTTCGGTGCGAGATCACGCCCGCCATCATGCCGCCCCCGCCTCCACACGTCACCCCCCGTGCCCCGCCCGTACTCCGCGGTGGGGAGCCGGGCGGGGGATCCCGTCGACGCCCTGTGCGACTTCCGTGATGCCGTGCCGCACGCCGACTTGGCCTCCCGGACACGGGGGAACGAGGGCGAGGACGCTGCGCGGAAGGAGAGAACGTGACGCATCCGTACTCCACGCCGGGGCCCTCGGGCCGGACGACCACGCCGGACACCCGTCCGCTGCACAGGCGGAAGCGCGTGTGGGCGACGGGTCTGCTGCTCCTCCTCGTCGGCAGTTGCGTGGGCGCCGCCGGCGGGGACGACCCGTCCCGGCCCGCACCCGCCCCGACGGCGACCGTGACCGTCACCGCCACGCCGGAGCCCGCGCCGACGGTCACGGCGACCGAGACGGTGACCGCACGGCCGGAGCCGGACCCGGAGCCAGAGGAGACCGCCGAAGGGGACGGGACCGGTGGCGGGGGCGGCGCCGTGCACTACGCGAACTGCGACGAGGCGCGGGCCGCCGGTGCGGCCCCCGTCCACCGGGGCGAACCCGGTTACGGCCGTCATCTCGACCGGGACGGCGACGGAGTCGGCTGCGACACCTGAGACCGGGCCGTCGCGGGGTGCGGTCGCGGTCGTGGGGTCAGTCGACGGTGAGGGTGAAGCGACGTTTCTCCCGGGCGGGTGCGCCGAGGCGGTCGTAGAAGCGGATCGCCCGCGCGTTCCAGGCGGGCGTCTGCCACTGCACCTGGCGGAGCCCCAGTTCGCGGGCGTGCCCGACCACCGCGTCCATCAGCGACCGCCCGGCCCCCAGGCCCCGGCGGCCGTCGCGCAGGAACAGGCAGTCCAGGTGCAGGTACTCCTCGCCGTCCCAGGTCGACACCTCCGGTGCGCACGAGGCGTACCCGACGATCTCCTCGCCCGGGAGGACGGCGACGAAGCAGCGCAGCCGCGGGGTGGCCGTGCCGAAGAGCAGCGCCTCCAGCCGGGCGGCCAGGTCGGCGGGCGGCGGCGCGGCCTGCTCGTACGCCGCGTGCTCGATCACCAGGCCGACCACCTGCGGCAGGTCCTCCGGTGCGGCCTGCCGCACCCGCACCGCCTCTCCGTCCGCTCCCATCCATCCCCCTCTACGCCCGACCGGGCCAGACCACCGCCTGGGCGACGACGACCCGCTCGCCGTCGAAGGTGAGGGCGGGGCCTTCGTACAACTCGTAGCCGAGGGCGAGCGCTTCACTCACGCGCCGGCAGAAGGCGGCGTCGTCCGGACCGGTCAGGACGCGGTAGGCGGGCAGTCCGTCGGGTGGTGTGGTCATGGCGGCAGGATCCCAGACGCCCCGTGCGGTGTGCGACCTCCGGGCAGGCCGGGATCAGCCGCAGTGGTTCTGCGGTGGCTGGGCGGAAGCCAGCTGCGTCAGCCGGCGGACCTCGGCCTCCGCCGCCTCCGGATGCCCGAGGTCGAGGGCCATCGCGGCCCGCCCGGCGAGGTAGAACGCGTCCTGGCGGACACGGTGGTCCAGCCCCGGCCTGCGGCACAGGCCCAGGAACGTCACCTCGAGGCCGAGTTCGATGCGCCCCATCTCGTCCCGCACGGCCGTCGGCAGCGCGGAGCGCCAGAGGTCCTTGGCGTAGTCACGCGTCTGCCGGTCGGCCTCCTCCGGCCGCGCCTCGGCGGGACGGTACGGGTGGTCCGCCCACTCCGCGTCCGCCCACCGGACGAGCGTGTCCAGTTCGTCGCGGGCGCCCTCCAGGTCCGGGGGCGAGGCGGAGAGGGCCGCGTCGGCCTCGGCGATCAGCCGGACGAGACGGTGCCGCGCCTCCTCGTTCCCCGTCACGCACATCGCGACGAACCCCGACAGCACGTCCAGCTTCCGCCACACCTCCGCCTGCTGCCAGATCTCGTACAGGTCCCCCATGCGCCGTTCCCTCCCCGCGGACGCCGCGACCGCGCGCGCCCGCACCCTACGCCGCGCCCCCGCCGGCCGGTCCACCCGTTTTCCCGCCTTCTCCCGCGGGGACCCCGGCGTCAGTGCGCCGCCCCGGTCTCGATCAGGAGGACGCCGGCGGGATCAGGACGATGCCGAAGGTCATCACGCGGGTGAGGGATTCGCCGAAGAGGACGCGGGAGGCGACGGCGGTGAGGGCGACTCCGCAGGCGGTCCAGATGGCTTAGGCGAGGCCGAGGGGCATGCCGCGGTCGAGGGCGGCGCCGAGCAGCGCGAACGCGCAGACGTAGCCCGAGGCGACGAGGACGTACCAGCGGCGGGAGGCGGCGGGCCGGGAGGCCATGCGGAGGGAGAGCGTGGCGCCGACCTCGGTGAGGATGGCGGCGGTGAGGAACAGCCAGGTCACGAGGCGGGGCCTCCCGGCCGGGCGGCACCTGGGCGGAACTGGTCGCCCTGCCCGGTCACCTGCTCGCCCCCGCACCGGCCGCCGTGCCGTTGACGGACGCGGCGGCGCTACCACTGGCCGGGACGACCGCGCTGCAGGCCCTGCGCGCCACGGAGCCGACCGCGGGGGGAGCGCCTGCTGGTCGTCGGCACCGCCGGGGCGTCGGCGGTCCGGCCGTCCAACTCGCCCGCCTGACCGGCGTCCACGTCGACGCCCTGGTCTCCCGGCCCGGCCACGAGCGGGCGGCGAAGGAACTCGGCGCGGAGGAGGCGTGGCACCGCCCGCAGGACCTGCCCCGCGGCCGGTACGACGCCGTGCTCGACACCGCCGGCGTGGACGTGTCCGCGGCCCTCGTCCCCGGCGGGCGTTTCGTCTCCGTCGCCGACCACCCCCTGCCCGACGTGCCGGGCGCCCGCAAGAGCTACGTCCAGGAGAACGCCACCGACCTGGCCCGCCTCGCCCGGCTGGTGGACGCCGGTGAGCTGCGGCTGCGGATCGCCGGCCGCTTCCCGCCCGACGACATCCGCGCCGCCCACGAGCGCTTCGAAGCCGGCGGCCTCCCCGGCAAGGTCCTCGTCACCTTCTGAGGTGCCGGCGGGTCCTTGTAGGGTCGGCTCCCGTGACCGCGGACCGTGAGCAGATCGCCCGAGTCGTCGCCTCCGTCGAGCCCTTCGACGCCCTGGAGGCCGAGCACCGAGGGGCCGTGCTGGAGTGGATCGGTTCCGGGGCCGAGCTGTACCGGCTCGTGCCGCCGGACCGGCCGCCCATGCACCTGGTGTCGTACTTCGTGCCGTTCGACGAGGCCACGGGCTCGCTGCTGCTGACCGACCACCGCAAGTCCGGACTGGTCCTGCCCCCGGGCGGCCACTGCGAGGCCGGTGAGCTGCCGTGGCAGACGGTGCGGCGGGAGTGCGTCGAGGAACTGGGCGTCCGGGCGGCCCCGTTGCCGTGGCTCGGCACCGGTCCGCTCTTCGTCACGGTCACGGCGACCCAGGGCACGGCGGTGCGGCGGCACACGGACGTGAGCCTCTGGCACGTGATCGACGTGGCGCGCACCGACGCCCGACTGCGGCTCGATCCGGGAGAGTTCGACGGCGGACACTGGCTGTCCTTCGACGAGCTGCTCGCCCTGCCGCTCGATCGCCTCGACCCGCACATGCACCGGTTCGCCCGCAAACTGCGCGCACGGCACGGCGCCGTCGCGCCGCGGTGACCGGAGCCCGGGCCGCGACCGGAGCCCGGGCAGCGACCGGCGCGCGGGAGGTGACCGCGTCGGGCCAAAGGCGTTGCGTCCCTTCTCCCGCGTCAACCATGATCAAGGGAACCACCCCCCTGAGGAAGAGAGCACCGTGCTGGAAGTGGATCGGCTGACACGCCGCTTCGGCGACCGTGTCGCAGTGGACGCGGCGTCGTTCCGTGTGGAACGGGGAAAGGTCACCGGCTTCGTCGGGGGCAACGGGGCGGGGAAGACCACCACCATGCGGATGATCATGGGTGTGCTGGCCCCCACCGGCGGTGAGATCCGCTGGAACGATTCCGCGCCCACCGCCGCCGACCGGCGGACCTTCGGCTACATGCCGGAGGAGCGGGGGCTGTACCCGAAGCAGCCGGTGCTGTCCCAGCTGGTCTACCTCGGACGGCTGCGCGGGCTGAGCGCCGCCGCGGCCCGCTCGTCCGCCACCGGCCTGCTGGACCGCTTCGGACTGGGCGACCGGGTCAACTCCCGTCTGGAATCCCTGTCGTTGGGCAACCAGCAGCGGGTGCAGATCGCCGCCGCGCTGCTCGGCGAGCCCCAACTGCTCGTGCTGGACGAACCGTTCTCCGGGCTGGACCCCGGCGCCGTGGACAGCATGACCGAGGTGCTGCGCGAGTTCGCCGGACGCGGGGTGCCCGTGCTGTTCTCCTCGCACCAGCTCGAGCTGGTGGAGGCACTGTCCGACCGGCTGGTGATCCTGTCCGGCGGCAAGGTCGTGGCCCACGGCACCTCCGACGAACTGCGCCGCCGTGGCCCCCGGCGGCACGTGCTGGTCACCGGCGGGGAGACCGGCTGGCTGCGCGACGTCTCCGGCGTCACGGTGATCGAGGAGGGCGAGGGCCGGGCCGTGCTGGAACTCGCCGACGGGCAGGCCACGGCCGACACGCTGCTCACGGAGGCGCTCCGCCGCGGATCCGTGCGGGAGTTCGCCGAACTGGTGCCGAGTGTCGCCGACGTCTACCGGGAGATGACCGCATGACCGCCCTGCGTGACCGTACCTGGTGGATCGTCGCCACCCGCGAGATGTCGGTGAAGATGCGCGACCGGGGCTTCCTGGTCTCGACCGGCATCACGCTGCTGCTGATCCTCGGCGTGCTCGGCTTCCAGGTCTTCATGGGGACCTCGGGGCGCGAGGTGACCGTCGCGGCGGTCGGCGACGGGTCCCGGCAGGTGCTGCGGGTGTCCACGGCGCTGGCCGAGGCGTCCGGCGAGGACGTCCGGTTCGAGGAGCGGCCCGCCGCATCGGCCGCCGCTGCCCGGGCCCAGGTGCTCGACGACGAGGCCGACGTGGCCCTGCTGGCGTCCGGCGACGGCGGCTGGCAGCTGGTGGGCGCCGCCGAACGGAACTCCGACGCGGAGATCTGGATCGGCGCGGCGGTCCGCCAGGCGGTGATGGAGGAGAACGCCGCGCGGGCCGGCACCAGCCTGGGCGAGCTGGCGGCGGGCGCGGACGTGTCCTACGAGCTGCTGGAGCCCGGCAAGCCGTCCGGGACGACCATGTACTTCACGACGTTCGTCTTCACCTTCCTCTTCTACTTCTCGTCGGTGCTGCTGGGCAGCGGCCTCGCGGTGAGCGTGGTGGAGGAGAAGCAGAACCGGATCGTGGAGATCGTCGCCTCCTCCATCCGGGTGCGGGACCTGCTGATCGGCAAGACGCTCGGCGCGACGCTGATGGCCCTGGCCCAGATCGCGCTGCTGGCGGGCGTGGCGGTGGTCGCGCTGCTGGTGACCGGACGGGACCGGCTGCTCGAGCAGATCAGCGGCGGGCTGGGCTGGTACCTGGTCTTCTACACGGTGGGCGTGGCCGTGCTCGCGTGCGTCTTCGCCGCCGCCGGGGCGGTGTCGACGCGGCACGAGGACATCGCGTCGACCACGACGCCGGTCTCCACCGTGCTGATGGTCATGATGTTCGCGAGCCTGCTGGCGTCCGGATCGGTGAAGACGGTGCTGTCGTTCCTGCCGCTGGGGTCCGTGATGGTCATGCCGTCCCGGCTGGTGTCGGGGGACGCCGCGTGGTGGGAGGCGGCCGTCGCCCTGCTGATCTCGCTGGTCGCCGCGGCCGTGGTGATCCGGCTCGCCGAGCGGATCTACCGGCGGGCGCTGATGCAGACCTCGGGGAAGCTCACCTTCCGCCAGGCGCTGCGGCTCACCGACTAGAACCCGCTCTCCGGGCGCGGCGTGCGCGCTCGAACTCCGCGACGTCCGCCATCCACGGACCGTGGGGTTCGAGCGCGGCGCAGCCGCCGCGGACGAAGGCGTGCACCAGGCGCCGGTAGTCGTCGAGCCCGTCGACCAGGCCGTACTCGACCCGGTACTCCGGGTCCCTGCCGTCGGCGCCTTCCCGCACCGTCGTGACGCGGGCGACGGAGTCCGCGTAGAAGTGGAGCTGGATCCCCTCGCCCACCTCCTCGTCCTCGATGGTGAACACCTCGTTGTCGGCGGCGGAGCGTTCGCCGACGAACTCCCAGAACGCGGCGGAGGCACCGCGCCGGCCGTCCCGCCGCCACTTCACCTCGACGCCCTTGTCGTCGCTGAACGACAGGGCCGTCCTGCTCGCACCCCCGACGGCGCCGGTGCGGCCGTCCTCGGCCTCCGCGTCCTCTTCTCCGGACGTTTCACCGGCGGTGTCCCCGGCGGTGTTTTTGGAGCGGTCCGCGGTCTCCGAGCACATGAGGAAGCCCACCGTGCGCACCGCGTCGTCGGCGAGTCCGGGGTGGGCCCGGCGGACGGCCTGGTCGACCGCCGTCGCCACCCGGTCCCAGGCGCGCTTGTCCGTGGTGCGGTTCCCCCGGCGCGGATCGAGACCGATCCGCATCCCGGCGCACGCCCGCTCCGCGGTGGCGATCACCCGCAACACCTCCGGCAGCAGCGCGGCGTCGACGGCGTCGGGGATCCGCCGGGGAATCGTCGCGCCGTGCGCGTACTGGCCGGTGTACCGCAGGAGCGCGGCGTCGAGCGGGCCGAGGAGTACGCCGCGCTCGGCGCGACGGCGGTCCGCGTGGTGGTCGCGCACCCGCTGCTCGTCCGGGGTCACCGTCGCCGCGCGCATCGCCGCGCAGACCTGACCGCGCTCGAGCAGGTCGACGTCGGCCCCGTGGGCGACCAGCCGGCCCCTGTCCCACGGAACGCGCCGGAAGAGGGCGTCGACGTCCGCGGGGGACGCCAGGAGAACCGGGTCCAGCAGCGCGGCGGCGGCGGTCCCGTCGAGGGCGCCGCGGGTTCCCGCGGCGTCGCACAGCGGCAGGACGGCACTCCACAGCAGCAGGTGTCGGGACAGGTCCTCCCGGATCACCGCCAGATGGGCCTCCGTGACCGGGAACGTGAACGTGCGGGGCTCGTGGTCGGCATCGGCCCCGGCGCCGAGCATCAGCCTCAGCTCACCGTTCTCACGGATCACGCAGGGGATCCAGCCGCTGCCCCGCGTGAACACGACGTCTCTCATGGGCCCAGACCCTCTCCGCACCGCTCCGACGGCGAAGCCGAACGGTCAGTTGGCGACCCGGTGAGCCTACTGGCTGCCGAACCCGCGCAGCGCCCGCCCCCCGCACCGCCGCCGAAGGCCGGATGCCGGGCGGCCGACCACCCCGTCGCCGGGGGGAGGGGCCGTGGGGCGGGCGTTCGTGGGCGCCCGCCCCACGGGGCTCAGGCGGTCAGGAGGGTGAGGCCGTACCGGGTGAGGATCTCGTTGACCGGCTGGTGCCAGGTCTGGCCGCCGGTGGAGCAGTTGCCCCAGCCGCCGGAGGTGACGCCCTGCGCCTGGTCACCGCTGATGAACGCGCCGCCGGAGTCCCCGCCTTCGGCGCACACGCTGGTCTTGGTCATCTGGTACACGGCCCCCTGGCTGTAGTTGACCGTCTCGTTCTTGGCCAGGACGGTCCCGCAGTGCCAGCGGGTGGTGGAGCCGGAGCGGCAGACCGACGCGCCGACCGGTGCCTCGGCGGAGCCGCGCACCAGCTGGTCGGAGACGGTGCCCCAGCCGAGGACCACGGGAACGGTCCACCAGCCGCTGCCGACGTTCACCCACGCGTAGTCGTTGCCGGGGAACGACGAACCCTGGAAGGTGCCGATGTGGGTGCGGTCCCAGCCGCTCACCGCCTGCCCGACGCCTCCGCAGTGCCCGGCGGTGACGAAGCCGCCGACCACCGAGAAGCCGATGGAGCAGCGGACGTTGCCCGTGTAGTACGGGTCGCCGCCGACCGTGCCGGCCGCCAGGGTGCGCGGGGCGCCGGGGACGACGTCGACGGTGACGGGCCCGGCGGCTCGGGCCCGGTCGAGGAACCGCTGGACGGCGTCGTCGGACCGGCTCCCGCCCGCCACGTTCACCACGACCGTGTTGGCGGCCGGGTCCACGTGCCAGCTGGTGACCCCGGCGGGGGCGTCGAGCCGGTCGACGCGCTGCTTGACGGCGTCGAGCTCGCGGGCGCTGTGCTCGACGGCGCGGACCGTGGCGCCGGTGGCCTCGACGGCCCGGCGGGTGCGGTCCCCGGCGTCCTCGGTGAGGGCGACGGTGAGCCGCCCGGAGGAGGCGTCGAACCAGGAGCCGCCGTACGCGGCGCCGGCGGCCCGGCGGGCCTTCGGCTCGGCGGTGGTGGCGCGTTCCTCCGCGGCGAGTCGGGCCTCGGCCTCGGAGGCGGTCAGGCCCAGGTCCGCCCGCAGGGCGGAGAGCAGGGCGGGGGAGGCGGGCGCCTCGGACGCCTCACGGGCGCTGGAGGCCCGCTCGTCCGCGGCGGCCGAGGGGGCGCCGGCACCGGCCCAGGCGCCGACCAGGAAGAGGGCGGCCAGAGCGGTGCGGGTGAGGGCGTTGCGTCTCATGGGAGTGCCTTTCGGTCGTTCCGGCGAGGTGGGGTGGAACGGTTCTGAGAGCGCTCTCCGTGCGAACCGCGCGGAGTCCGCGCGGCCGGTGCCCGCCGTTCGTACGGGGCGGACGGGGTGACCCTCCGCGGGGGCGGGCCGGGCGGCTCGCTCCTCGCGGAGGGACGTTCAAGGGGGGAGGGGAAGGCCGGGCCTCAGGTGCCCGGCCTCAGGTGCCGGGGCCGAGCTCCAGCGTCCAGGAGGCCGGGGCGCCGTCCTGGAGGTGGCCGTCGACCGGAGTCGACCCGGTGGGGCCGACGTCGTCGTACGGGAAGGCGTAGCCGACGGTGGCGTGTTCGTGCACCAGCCGGGCGTAGTGGTTGGTGACCGGATGGGTGTAGTACCGCTCCGGCGGCACGCCGTTCGGCTGGTCGTGGCCGCCCTCCACCAGCAGGGAGCTGCGGTTGAGGGCCGCGGCCAGCCGGGCCGCCACCGCGCCCCGGGCGTCGCCGCCCGAGTTGTACAGCGGCCCGCTCGCACAGCCGAAGATGTCGACGGCGCTCGGCCGGGTGAACGGCACGCCGTTGTCGTCGAGCCCGGCGAGAACGAGCGCCCCGCCGGTGACCCGGCCGGTGAACCTGCCGATGCCGCCCTGTCCGTCGACCGTGAGCGGCGTCGTCCCGAAGTGCCGCCAGACCGCGTCCAGGTACGGCTCCCAGTAGTCGCCGAAGCCGCTCGCCTCGTGCACGGGGGCCATGGCCCGCACCACTTTGCCGGCGTCGTCGGTGACCACGAGCCGGTCCCAGGGCGCGCCGTCGGCGGCGTGCTGCGCACGCAGGCCGTCGGCGATCCGGCCGAGGGCGCCGGCGGGCAGCGGAGGCACCGACTGCGGACCCGCGCTGCCGGTGGTCGACATGGCCACGGGCAGGGACACCATGTCGACGTAGCTGATGTTCGCGTACAGGTTGGCGCTGTTGTAGGTGAACTCGCAGAAGGTCCAGTTGGTGCGCCAGTTGGGGTCGGCGGGGGTGAGCGCCGGCTGGACCATGCCCGGAACCCCGCCGCCGACGGGCGGGTTGACGAAGAACTCCAGCTTCCTGCCGACCGAGAACCACACCCGGCCGCTGATCACGTACTGGTTCAGCGTGACGCGCACGCCGGGCGAGCCGGACGGGCCCAGCGGGATGGAGTGGTCGGGCACCGGGGTCAGGACCGCCGAGGGGGCGGCCAGCCGGTGGAAGCCGCCGTCGGCGCCCACGAAGCCGGGCCACCCGGACTCGTCGGAACCGCTGATGTAGGCGTGGACGGTGTCGCTGCCCGAGGTGTTGCGCAGGGTGATCGGCAGCGACGCCGCCGCGTGAGCCCTGCCGGCGTTCTGCGCGTTCTCCACGCGCTCACCGGCCGCGGCCCGCGGGGCGTGGGAGAGGGCCCAGGCCGGCGCGCCCAGCGCGGCAGCGGCACCCGCCAGGACGAAGGATCGCCTCGAAACCACGTTGCTCCTCCTGAGGACGTCCCGGGGCGCGCGTCGACCGCACGCGTCAGGGAGTGTGGGGGGTGTTCAGGTGGGGTGGGGCGAGGTGGGGCGGGGCGCACCGGCAGGAAGGGGAGGCGGAACGAACGGCCGGAGCGCCCGCCCCGGTGTGGCGTGTTCGGAACTGATGAAATCCTGTGCTTGTTGTCGCGTCAAGAGCCTTGAGAGCGCTCTCAGTTGAGCAATGTTGTTGCATTAACCCGCGTTCGCCGCCACCGGCGCTCCGAAGCGTGCGAGGTGGTGCCACACCTTCTTGATCGCCTGGGGGTCGTGGCGGCCGGTGCGCGCCGCGTCGCCGACGATCCGTGGATCGAGCACGCCGTCGACGGCGATCCGTGCGCCCACGTCGACGCATTCCTGTCCGCGGAAGCCGGGACGGCGGAGCAGTTCCGCGACACCGAGGCGGAAGCCGGGGTGCCACTCCACCGGGCACCCGACGCGCAGTGCCGCCGCCGCCACGGCCGTCCCGCGGTAGCAGGGGTCCAGGACCAGGGCCTCCGCGTCGCGGTCCGGGAGCACCGGGCCGTGGACCTGCGCCTCGACGTAGTCGTCGAGGGGGTCCCGCCCCCCGGCGAGGGCGAGGCCGACGAGCCGTCCCATGCGGGCCGCGACGCCGAAGTCCGCCGGGGAGTCACAGCTGTCCGGATAGCAGAACGTGGTCCGCGCCGATGTCGCGGGGGCGAGCCGGAAGTGGGCGGACCCGAAGCGCGGCGCCGCGCCGGCCGGGTCGCGGCGGAGGTTCAGCGCCCCGTAGACGGGCCGCTCCTCGGCGGGCGCCTCGTCGTACGCCGCGCCGAAGATCCGGCTCTCCCAGTGCCACCGGTCGCCGCCGGGCCGGGCGGTGAGCCCGCCGTTGCCGGTGCCGGTGACGAACTGCGAGCGGTAGACGCCGTCCTCGGCCAGGGCGTCCAGGAGCGGCCTGCCGCGGAAGAGGCGGTCGGGGTGGAAGTTGAGGGTGACGCGCAGCGTCGGGTCCAACGGGGGTCCCTGCGGCGCCAGTTCTGCGACGTGACGGAGGGCCCGTTCCCGCGCCGACGGCAAGGCTCCGGAGCTCATCCGGCCAGTCTTCCCCGGCCCGGTGGGCCGCCGCACGGGATTTCCCGGCCGCGGGGCGGCCCCTCCCGGGTGCCGGCCCGTGACCACCGGAGCAGGGCTGCCCGGTCGCCGTGGCTATCCTGATGGCCTCTGCCGCAGCGGCCATCGGGACGGCGTCGGTGAACAGGCTCCCCGTGCACAACGGTGGCGACGACTTCGTCTGCCTCTTCGTCGAGCCGTACTGCGAGATCTTCTGGTTGAAGCCCGGTGACGAGTTCACCGTTGTGCCGGGTGACGGCGTGCCGGACCCCCGGTTCACGGTGGTCACGGTCAAGCACCGTCTGGTCGTCTGGATCTACGAAGGCGGCGACCCCGCGAAGGTGATCACCGACTACACGGTCGTCGACCGCGACGGCACGGAACTGCCGGACGGCCATCAGTGGCCCGCCGGCCGGAGCCCGTACTGACGCCCGCCCCGCAGCTCCACCGCACAGGGAGCCGTCGCCGGCCCTCCGGGGTGAAGGTGAAGGTCCGCCGGAAGGGCCCTGCTCCGAAGCGGCACCCGCTCCGCCGCGGATCAGCAGCCTGACCGATCCGTCCGGCCCGCACCAGGCCCGTCGTCTCCGCCGGCATGCCGCCGCAGCCACGCCGCCTCCGTGGGCGTCAGATTCGGGTCGGCCAGTTTCGCCCGGACCGCCTCCCGCATCCGTCCCGCCGGGTCTGTCCGGCAGCCGCTGCGCATACCGCGCAGCAACAGCCCCCGCCCGAGGCGGGAGGCGAGTCCCGGCACGTCCGCACTGCCCACGGTCACGATGGTCATCGCCACATCGGCAGCCGGATCACCAGCGCCCGCATTGCGCCAGTCGATCACCACCGGGCCCCGCCGGGTCAGAACGACGTTGCCCGGGTGCAGGTCCAGATGCAGCACCCGGTCACCCTCTGCCGTGCTGAACCGCCTGGGCAGCCACTCCGGTGCCGGCAGCGCGTGCAGCCGGTCGTGGAGGCGGCCCAGCTCCCGGCCGAGAGAACCCGCCCGCCACGGGCGCCGGGCCAGCACGTCCAGCATCGTCGGCCCGGCCAGTCGCTCGAGAACCATGTCGGTGTCGGTGGTCTCGTACACCCGCGGCACCGGATACCCGCACGCCGCAAGGTGCGTCATCAAGCGTGACTCCAGACCGGTCGGCCCCCCGTGCCGGTATCGCCGCAGCACCCTGGCCTCGTCCAGGGCATACACATCAGCATCCCGGCCCTGCGCGATCAACTCCATGCCGTGCAGTCTGCGTTGCCGGCCCAGCCACCGCCAACAGGGCGAACGTTGCTTGAACCGGCACCAGCGGTTGCCCAGGGGGCCCAGGAGGAGGGAGCCCGCTACTGCTCTGCACGAAGCTGAGCTCGGTAGCCCGTGACCGTGATGGTTCGTAGTGGCCTTCCGGAATGCATGGGGTGCTCCACGTTCGCGGCCTCGACTTCCGCTGATCCTTCAAGCGACAAGGAACAAAGCACGCAGTGGAACGACTCCATGGACACCGTGGTGCCCTTCTCCCTTTCTGTCGGCTGAAGTGCGACAGTCGCCTCGCCTCCGCATGCCGGGCAGAGTGTCGTGGCCAGGAGGCGGTAGGTAGTGCCATCGACAGGCGACCCGAAGCGGTCGATGCCGGTCGGCGTCGCGTTGGGTGACGGATTGTTGAGAGCTCGCTCCTTGACGTCCCGCGGCAGTCCGGAGAAACGGTCCTCGAAGAGATGGCGAGCCTGTCTGATGCGGATCTGTACGTCTCGCTCCACCTCGGTCCGCTGCTTGTCGACGGCGAAGTTGACCATGCTTGACCATCGGCCCCAGAAACCCGCCACAGGCACCGCGATCTCCATGAGGAGAAGCGCCGTGCTTTCGGCGAACGCGGGGAGCAGCGTCTTCGCTCCGTCGCCGCCGCCCGCGTGAGCTGTGCCGTTCCGTAGGTCGATAAGTTTGTCGAGTCTTGGCCCAGGGGGCAGGGTGCCCAGCTTGCGGAGCCGCTTGATCGCGTCGGCAGCTCCCACCGTACGGACCTTCTCGACGTCCATCTCCAGATGGCCGCCGAAGTACAGCAGCAAGTCCGGGTTCCCCTTGTTCAGGTCCAGCAGGTAGACCGGGTTCTTCGAGACCAGCACCGCCTTGGCGAGTTGCTCGACGGCCACCCCGGCGTGCAAAGCGAATTCGTCGTACTCACCCCGCCCATGATCTTCCATGGCCCGATGAGCTGCCTTCTGCGCACGCGTGAGGAAGCTCTTGTACGAGAGGGAGTCGTCCATGCCGGGACGGTAGCGGCCCTCGCCTCGTCAGGGCGACCGAGTTGGTCGCTCAGCCCGCACGGGAAGCGGAACGCCGAGGGTGGCGGGGAGATCAGGTGTTCATCCCCCGCGCCGACGGGAGGAGACGGGGCGGGTGTCGACCGGGGGTGAGCGCTCCCGGCTCCGAGGGCTTCTGCTGTCGAGCCGGCTTGGTGCGCTCTATACGCGTAGACGCCGCGTGCTCCATCATGGTCGCGCTCCGTCCCGCACCACTGTGCCGGTCGTGCCCGCGGCCGGTTCCCCTGGCATGCCCCGGCCCCTCCGGGGCGCCCGACTTCCGCTGGAGGATGTGTTGTCCGTCAGACAGCAGATGCGCACCGCCCTGTGCGGCGTGGCCCTCACCGGCATCGTGCTCACCACCGCCCAGGGCCTCGCCGTGGCGGCGCCCGCGCCGGGCGGTGGGGCGAAGGCGTCGCCCGGCGCGGGCGCCGTCGCCGCCGCCGAGGACGACGCCGCCCGCTCGCTGGCCCGCTCCCTCGCCGACACGGCATGGCGGGCCGAGGTGGACCGGGCCGCCGCGGGCGGCGGGGAGCTCGGGCTGAAGGCCCTGGCCGCCCGCTCCGGCGCCCGTGCCGCGGGCCCGCTCGCCGCCGACGTCGCCGCCGCGGACCGCGCGGTCCTCGCCGCGAAGGGCCTCGACGCCGGCACCGGTGGACTGCTGACCGTGGCCCTCGCCGGGGACGCCGACCCGCGGCGTGCCCCGCTGGTCGCCGTGGCTCCCTCCGACGACGGGGCCACCGCCGTCACCGCCTACGACACCGCGGGCCGCCGGCACACCCTGGACGCGGCGAAGGCGCCCGACGTCCCGGTGTACGTGGTCGGGGTCGACGGGGAGAAGGCCGTCGAGGCCGGCATGGAGGTCCTGGAACGGGAGCTCGCCGCCGCCGGGGTGTCCACCGCAGAGGTGCCCGCCGCCGGCACCGCGGGCCGGCCGGCCGCCACCGCCACGGCCACGACCACCGGGTACTGGACCTCCCGCATCACCTCCGTGCGCCTGGAGGACGACAAGGAGACCTGGATCAAGGGCGACGCCGAGATCTTCAGCATCGTCAGCGGCTTCGGCCTCGACGGCAAGGTCCGGGTCGACACGGTGACCCACCCGTACCTGGACGACGCGGGGACGACGTACCACCCGAACCAGATCCTGGTGAACTGGTCGCAGTACAAGTACAACCTGGCCGACGTCGTGATGATGGAGGACGACGGCGGCACCGACTACTCGGCGCTCGCCAAGGCGATGGCGGCCGCCCTGCTGACCATCGCCGACCTCGGCGCGTACATCCCGCTGGTCGACCCGGTCGTGGACGCCCTGCCGTCCTCCTTCTGGACCGACGACGCCGACTTCGTCGACGCCTGGTACACCCTCGCCCGGGAGACCACCGGCGCCCGCGACGGCGCCGGCGGCAACGGCCGCTTCACCCTCGACCGGTACTGGGTCCAGGCACTCTGACCGGACCTCCCGCCTCCGCCCCGCCGGCGGCCCGACTCCGTCGGCGGGGCGGTGAGTTGTCCTGATAAGGCACCCTTGACGCGGTTGGGGCCGATAGAGGAACCTGGGCGGTGTGCCAGGGGGGCCAGGGGAGGCTCCCCACGCGGCACGTCGCCGGGGGGCGCATGACCATAGGGGTGGTCGGCGGGGCGGGTGCGGGATCGGGGTTCCGGCTGGAGCGGCTGGAAGACGCGATGCGCAGACGTCTGGGCCGTGAATGTCTGTACGTGCCGTCGTGCCGTCTCGGGCTGTACCTGGCACTGCGGCGCTGGTGCCGGCCGGGGGGCCGGGTGCTGATGTCGCCGGTCAACGACGACGTCATCTTCTTCGTCGTGCTCGCGGCCGGACTGCGGCCCGTGCAGGCCCCGTTGCACCCGTACGACGGGACGATGGACGTCGCCGCCGTCGCCCCGGAGGTGTGGCGGGGGCTCGCCGGGGTGCTCACCGCCAACCTGTACGGCAACCCGGATCCGGCGCCCCGGCTGCGCGCGGAGTGCGACCGGTGGGGGATCCCGCTGATCGAGGACGCCGCGCACGCCATCGGCAGCGAGGTGGACGGGCGGCCGGTGGGATCCTTCGGGACGGCGGCCGCGTTCAGCCTCTCCAAGCACGTGGGCGCCAAGGCCGGGGGAGTGCTGGCCTTCGACGACGAACCCGGCCTCCGCGAGGAACTGGTGCGGGCCCGTGACGCCCTGCTGGAACCCGCCCGGGCCTGGAACGAACTCGCCTACGGCGTCCGCCCGTTCGCCGAGGCGGCGGTGCGCCGGCTGGGGCTGCGGCGGGCCGCCTGGGCCACCCTGCGGATGCTGGGGATGAGCGAACGCGACGGCATCCGCATGCCGTTGCGGGCGTCGGAGCTGGCCGAGGCGACGGCGTCGGAGCCCGGCCTCGCCGCCCACCACTCCTGGGTGCGGGTCGACATGCACGACTACCGCCTCGCCCCCGGACGGCTCCGGACCCGCCGGATCACGCGAAGATTCGGGCGGCTCGACGCCGTGCTCGCCGCCCACCGCGCCGGGACCGCGCTCC
Source organism: Streptomyces sp. NPDC047130 (assembly GCF_040643475.1). Taxonomy (NCBI): domain Bacteria; kingdom Bacillati; phylum Actinomycetota; class Actinomycetes; order Kitasatosporales; family Streptomycetaceae; genus Streptomyces; species Streptomyces sp. NPDC047130. Next base: position 102,738 of record NZ_JBEYUK010000007.1, read on the forward strand.
TGCTCGACACCGCGTGGGCCGCGCCCCGGACCGCCGCCGAACCGCTCCAGCCGCTGTTCCGGGTGCCGCTGCTGGTCGACGACCGCGACGCCGCCGTCGCCGCGCTGGCCCGGCACGGCATCGTCACCGGATACCTCTACGACCCCCCGCTCGACGACTACGCCGGCCCCGAGTTCACCGACCTCTCGGCACGGCCCGCGCCCGCCCGCCACTTCGCCCGGCACGCCCTCCCGGTGGACCCGCTGCGCGCCGCCGAGGCGATCGCCGCGCTGCGCCGGGCGGGCATCGGACCCGCCGCGGCGCTGCCCGCCGGGCACCCGGACACCGTCCCGAAGGGCGGAGGCGGTGGCTGACATCCAGGAGGTGGCGGACGTCACGGACACCGGCCCGCGGACCTCCGGCGCACGGCGGCCGCCGCAACGCGCGGACGGCGGCGACTCGCTGTTCAGGAACGCGTACTTCCTCATGCTCAGCACCGGCGTGTCCGCCGTGCTCGGCCTGGCCTTCTGGCTGGTCGCCGCCCGCCACTACTCCCAGGAGGCGGTGGGCCAGGGATCGGCCGCCGTCGCCGCGATGCGGCTCCTCGCCAGCATCACCGCCACCACGATGATCGGCGCCGTGGTCCGCTTCGTGCCGCGCGCCGGCCGCGCCACCGGCTCGCTGGTGCTGCGCGCCTACGCCGTCAGCTCGCTGGTGGTGACCGTCGCCGGCGTCCTCTTCCTGCTCACCCTCGACCTGTGGGGGCCGTCGTACGCGCCGCTGGGCACCCCGCTCGCCGGGACGCTCTTCGTGGCCTCCTGCGTGGCCTGGGCCATCCTCACCCTGCAGGACGGCGTGCTCACCGGCCTGCGCGAGGCCGTCTGGGTGCCCATCGGCAACGCGGTGTTCTCCCTGGGCAAGCTGGTGCTGCTGATCGTCCTCGCCGGAGCCCTGCCGGTGCTCGGCGTGTTCGTCTCCTGGGGCGCCGCGATCGCCCTGTCCACCGTGCCGCTCGCCTGGCTGGTGTTCCGCCGGCTGATCCCCCGGCAGGCGGCCGCCGACCGCCACCGCCGGCCGCCCACCCTCAGGACCATCGGCCGCTTCATCGCCGGCGACTCGGTCGGCGCCCTGTTCAGCCTCCTGATGATCAACCTGCTGCCGGTGATGGTGGCGGTCCGCCTCAGCGCCGAGGAGAACGGCTACTTCTACGTCGCCTACACCGTCGGCGGCACCATGGAGTTCCTCGCCATCAACATGGCCTCCTCGCTGACCGCGCACGCCTCCCGCGACCCGCGCGCCCTCGCCGAAGGGGTCCGCGGAGCGCTCCGCCGGATGACCGTGCTCCTGGTGCCGGTGGTCGCCGTGCTGGCCGCGTTCGCGCCGCTGGTGCTCGCCCCGTTCGGCCGGGACTACGCGGACCAGGGCGCCACGGTGCTGCGGCTGCTGGCCGCCGCCGCGCTCCCGCGGGTGGCCGTGGAGCTCTACATCGGGGTGCTGCGGGTGGCGGGCCGCACCGCCATGCTCGCCCTGGTGCAGGGCGTGATGTGCGTGCTGGTGCTCGGCTCCGCCGCGCTGCTGCTCACCCCGGCCGGCATCGACGGAGCCGGCTGGGGCGTCCTGCTCAGCATGACCGCCGTCGCCCTGCTGTGCGTGCCCGGGCTGCGGGCCGCGCTGCGCGGCGAGGTCAAGGTCGGCGCCGACCTGGCGAACACCCCCGCCTACGGCACCCGTTGGGCACAGCTCAGGGCCGTCGACGGCGACGGCGAGGTGGTGCGCGCGGCCTCCGTGACCGGGCGGAAGCCCGCCGCCCGGTCCGCGTGGGACAGGGCGGTCGCCCTCGCGAGGGCGCCGCTCGGGCCGCCGGGGGAGCGGCGGCTGCGGGTGGCCCTGTGGTGGCTGCTGGGCTCGGCCGTGGTCTTCTACGCGGCCGCCCTGCGCCACCTGCCGTGGTCGGCCGCCGACCGGACCGGCCGCGCGGGCGACGGCGACTCCGGCCGCACCGCCGAGGAGGTCCTCGCCGCCCTGCCGGGCATCGCGCTGGCCGCCGCGCTGGTCATGCTGCTGGTGTACGTCGCCGCGCTGACCCTCTGCGCCCCCCTCGACCCCCGGCTGGCCGCGGCCGCCCTGACCGCACTGGTCCTCGCCCTCCACACCGCGCCCGCCGCGCTGGGCACCCGGCCCCTCGCGGAACACGCCACCTGGTGGTCCGCCACCGTGGACGGACCGCTCGGCGAGGCGCTGCGGTGGGCGCCCACCGCGTTCCTCGCGCTCGGCCCGCTGCCGCTGTGGCTGGTGCTCCGGTGGGCGCTTCGGCTGCCCGCGGAGACCTGCTGGTGGCTGCTGTGGCCCGCCGCGGTCCTCGCCTGGGCGCTGCGCGACACCCTGGCTCCCGCCGCCCCGGGCCTCCTCGGAGCCCTGCTGCTGTTCGCCGCCGTCGGCGCCCTCACCCACCGCGGCCCGCGCGGCAGGCGTCCCGCCCCGGCCCCGCCGCCCCCGCGCATCCCCCGCCGGGGGAGACACGACCACTGACCGACCTGCCGCTCGCCCCGGGCCGAACGCCCCGGGGCGACGGCGCACCAGCGCGGGCGCGACCGCCGCCCGCCACCGACCACCGCCGCGGGGGGAACGTGCGACCGACAGCGACACCGGGCCACACCGGGACACCGGAGCGGACCACGACCGGGGAGGGGAGAGCCGGACCGGAGGCCGCCGGGCCCGACGGCGCGCCCGCCCCCGCCCCGCAGACCGGCGCCGGAGGCCCCGTCGGCGGCACCGGACCGCACGGTCCCGCGCGCCGCCGGTGGAGCGGCCTGTGGCCCGCCGGCCCGCTGCTGGCCGCGCTCGCCCTCTGGACGTACGCCGTCCGGGCCACCGAGATCACCACCCTGGACGACTTCGGTCTCGTCACCGCCGTGCACCCCACGTACTGGGCCGGACTCGTCGTGCTCACCGTCGGGTTCTGGTTCACCGTCCGCCGCCCGGACCGCTCCGAGGGCTGGTCGCTGGCGTACGTCCTCGGCCTGCTGGTCATCGAGCGCGCCACCCAGGCCCTCGTCTACCCCACCCCGCTGTACGCCTGGGCGTGGAAGCACGACGCGGTCGTCGGCCACCTGCTGACCGCCGGCGGCCTCCAGACCGGGGCGGAACTCGGCGACATGGCCGTCTACGACCAGTGGCCCGGATTCTTCGCCCTGCAGGCCGCCGCGGTCCGGCTCGCCGGCGTGGAGGACACCCTCACCCTGATGAGCTGGTGGCCGCTGCTCTCCGGCGTCCTGGTGCTGGCGCCGCTGGTGCTGATCCACCGCACCTTCACCCAGGACCGTCGGCTGATCTGGACCGGCGTGTGGCTGTTCTGCGTCGGCAACTGGGTCGGCCAGGACTACTTCTCGCCGCAGTCCCTCGCGCTGGTGCTGCACCTGACGGTGATCGCCCTGGTGCTGCGCCGGTTCACCGCCGCCGAGCGCCGCGCCCCCGGGCAGGCCGTGTGGACCACCGTGCTGATCCTGGTGATGGTCCCGGTCGTGCTCTCCCACCAGCTCACCCCGGTGATGACGATCATGTCGCTGGGCGTGCTGGCGCTCACCCGCCGCCACCGCGACTGGGTGCCCTTCCTGGCCGCCGTCGCCCTCTTCGCCGCCTGGAACCTCACCGCGTCGCTGCCCTTCCTGTCCGCGGCACTGCCCGAGATGATCGCCTCCATCGGCGACATCGGCTCCAACGTCGAGACCGGTTACGGCACCACGCCCACCGGCACCGGCGCCGTGGCCACCTCCTGGGCGGCCCGCGCGCTGTCCGGCGTGGTGGTGCTGCTGGCCGCGCTCGGCGTCCTGCGCCAGCGCGAACTGCGCGCGCACGCCCGCCCGTTGCTGCTGCTCACCGTGGTGCCGCTGCTGCTGATCGCCGCCAACGACTACGGCAGCGAGATGATCTTCCGGGTGCTGATGTTCATGCTGCCCGGCGCCGCCTTCTTCGCCGCCGCCGCGCTGCTGCCGCGGACCGGGGCCGCCGTCGAGGCGCCGCCACGCCCCGCTCCCGCCCGTCACGTCTGGCTGCCGCTGCCGGTACTGCTCATCGCCTCCCTGGCCTTCGTGCCCGCCTACGCGGGCAAGGACCGGCTGAGCTACTTCCCGCCCGACGAGGTCGCCCTGGTCAGAGACCTCGTCGACCGCGCGCCCGACCGGTCGCTGATCGTCGCGCCCAACCGCAACTACCCGCTGGCGTACGACGACTACTGGCGGGTGGACCACTACTGGTTCCTCGAGGAGGACCGCGCGGTGGTCGACGGCATCCTGCGGCGGCCCGCCTTCATGCTGGCCCTCGACATGAAGGACCTCCCCGAACCAGGACGCTCCTACCTCCTGTTCACCGAGGGCCAGCGGGCCAATGCCGAGATGAACGGGCAGCTCACGGAGGACGAATGGCGCCGCATCGAGGCATCGGTGGCCGCCTCGCCGTTCTTCGACCGGGTGGCCGGCAACGCGGCCGGCTCGGTCTACGAACTCGACGTCGAGGCGATCGAGGAGGCCGCCCGGTGACCGCCCAGGAACTCGTCATGAGGATGCTGCCGCCCTTCACCGGGTGGCTCGCGCTCGGCGCGCTCGCCCTGCCCGACGGCTCCCCGGCGCGCGTCGCCGCCGTGGTGCTGTTCCTGGCGGCCGGACCGGGCACGGCGCTGGTGCGGATCTGGTGGCCCGCGCTGCGCGTCCGGCCCGCCGGGGCGCCCGCCGGGAACTGGGACCCCCGGTTCGCCCGCCGGACCGGCCTGCTGGAAGGGCTGCTCCTGGTGCCGCTGATCAGCGTCGCCGCCGTGACGGTCACCGCGACCGCCCTGCTGGCCGCGCACGCCTTCAGCGGACGGCGCGTCCTGCTGGTGCTCACCCTGCTGACCATGCTCGCCGCCTACTGCCCGAGGACGCGTCCGTCCTGACCCGAGGAAGGCCGGTTCCGTGAGGTTGCCCCGTCGTTCCCGAAACCCTGACGACCCGAACGCCGGCGGCCCGAAGCGCGGCGGCCCGAGCGCCGGCGGACCTGCCTCCCGTGCGGCGGCCGGGGCCGGACCGCGTCACGCGCGGCGCCGGTGGACCGGTTCCCGCGGGCGGCGCCGGTGGCCGCTGCTCGTCGTCGCCGCGGTCTGCGCCTCACTGGTCACCACGCTGGCCGTCCGGGCCGGCGCCGGCGGGCCGGAGGCCGGCCCGGAGTGCCGCGATCCCGTCTCCGACCTGCTGGAGCCGGCCTGCGGCGCATGGTTCGGCGCGTTCGTGCCGCACGCCAAGGCAGACCTCGCGGAGAAGGTCGAGGCCTACGAGCGGCGCGTCGGCCGCCGCCTCGACATCGTCTACACGTACCACGACATGTCCGAGGTCACCGCCACCCGCTGGGAGGGGCAGCTGCTGACCGCCCCGGAACAACGGGTCGGCCGCGACCGGATGCTGCTCCTGTCCTGGGAGAGCAAGGTGTGGGGCGGCACCGAGGCCCAGCAGCCCCGGTGGGAGGACATCGCCGCCGGAACGTACGACGCCGAGGTGATCGACGTCCAGGCGCGCCGGATCAAGGAGTACGGCGAACGCAACGACGGGCGGAAGGTGTTCCTCTCCTTCGACCTGGAGATGGACACCCGGGTCCCGGAGCACGGCACCCCCGAGGAGTTCGTGGCCGCCTGGCGCCACATCCACGACCGCTTCCGGGAACTCGGCGTGGACAACGTGATCTGGACCTGGATCACCACGGGGTACCCCGGTCACCGCGAGGTGATCCGCCGGCTCTACCCGGGCGACGACTACGTCGACTGGATCGGCTACAACCAGTACAACTACCACCGCTGCCACCGGACGCGGTGGAGGTCCTTCGAGGAGACCCAGACGGCGGTGCACCGCTGGATCCGCACCCACCTGTCGGACGACAAGCCGCTGATGCTCTCGGAGTTCGGCTCCGCCCACGACACGGCGCGGCCCTCCCGGCAGGCCGAGTGGTACCGGGACGTGCCGGACGTCCTCGAGAAGCTGGACGGGGTGAAGGCCGCCCTGCAGTGGAACTCCCGCGACCCCGGCCCGCACTGCGACCTGTCCCTCGCCAACGAGGAGTCCTGGGAGGCGATGCGGCGGCTGGCGGCGGACCCCCGCCTCAACCAGCCGCCGCCGTGAGGGCGCCGGGTCCCTCAGCCCGCGAACTCGGGCCCGCGCGCCACCGCGCGGGCCCTGCGGTACCAGCGCCAGCCGACCGTGAGGACGCCGTCCCGGTAGGGCGCCACCCGCGCGCCCTCCCCCCGCATCCACGCCTCCACGTCGGCCACCGTGTGGCCGCGCCGCACGATCAGCCGCGCGATCCGGTACCGCTCGTCCCGCTGCGAGCTCAGCGCGTGGCGGACGGCCGCCGCCGTCTCGTAACCGGTGCGCGCCGCCGCCCGCCGCACCGCGCCGCTGTTGTACCCGTGCGGGTACGCCAGGTGCCGGACCGGATGCCCCAGCGCGTCCTCCAACACCCGCTTGGAGTCCCGCAGTTCGTGAGCCAGGGCGCTCGGCCCCAGGGTGTCCAGCTGGGCGTGGGTCACCGTGTGACCGCCCACCTCGAGGCCCGCCTGCTCCAGCAGCGGCGCCTGGTCCAGCCGCATCATCGGCGCCGGCGGCAGCAGGCAGCGGCCGGACGGCGCGATCGCCCCCGTGGTCAGGTAGGCGGTTCCTGGGAGGCCCCGCGCGGCCATCGCGGCGGCCGTCGGGCCGGGCAGGTCCGCGAAACCGTCGTCGAAGGTGAGCACCACCGGCCGGGCCGGAAGCGGGGCGCGGCCGGCCAGGTGGTCGGCCAGGGCGCTCACCGTCACCGGCGTCCGGCCGCTCGCCACCACGGCGTCCAACTGGGCCTCGAACTGCCGCGGCGTCACCGTGAACTCGGCGATCCAGTTCGGGGGATCGTCCGTCACGGCGTGGTAGAGCAGCACCGGGACGGCGTCCGGCCGCGGCGCCCCCGGCGCGCTCACCGGGCCGTCACCGCCCGCCGCAGCGCCCGGCGGGCACGGACGTAGCCCAGCGGGCCGTAGAGCATGCCCCGGCGCTGGAGCCGGGAGAGCCGCCTCGGCCAGGGATGGTCACGCCCGTCGTGGCCCCCCGGGGCCGTGCCGGGCCCGTCGCCGTCGCGGACGGCGGTGAGCCGCCGGGCATGGGCGAGACCGCCCGGCAGGCGGCGCAGCAGCGCGGGCAGCAGGGCGGGGCGGCGCACCAGGACCGCCGTCAGGTAGGCGGTGAGCCCCGCGCCGTAGCCGAAGGCCTGGTTCTCCAGGTCCCGCCAGGTCTCCCGGTGGTGGTGCCAGACCAGGGCGCGCGGCACGTACCGCAGCCGGTGGCCCTCGGCGAGGACGCGGACGAAGGCGTACAGGTCGTCGCCGCCCTTCGCCGGGGTGCCCGTCCCGGTCGCCGCGTCGAAACCGCCGACGGCGCGGAGCACCTCCGTGCGGAACGCCATCGCCGCGCCCGAGCCGAACCGGCCGGCCGTGAACGGGAACAGCGGGTCGTCGGCGGGCGGATCGGCCGGGTCGAAGACCCGGGACGCGAACCCCTTGGCGAAGCCGCCGTTGCTCTCCAGCAGCACCTGGGCGGGCGTGCCCAGCCGGGCGGGCAGGATCAGCCCCGTCGTACAGCCCAGGTGGGGGTCGGAGGCGAACGGGGCGGTCAGCTCCGACAGCCAGCGGGGATCGGCGACCACGTCGTCGTCGGTGAACGCCACCACCTCGCCCGAGGCCGCCGCCAGCCCCGCGTTGTGGGCCCGCGCCAGCCCGGGCACGGGCTCCCTCACGTACCGCACGCGCCCGCCGTACCCGCCCTCGACCAGCTCGCGGGTGGCCGGGGTGACCGGCGCGTTGTCCACCACCACGACGTCGAAGTCCGGGTGGTCCTGCGCCAGCAGCGAGTCCACCGCCCGCGCGAGCCGGTCCGCCCGCTCCCGGGTGGCGACCACCACCGTGGTGCGCGGCGGCGGCCCCGGCCGCGGCCCGTCGTCGTCGGGGACCGGCAGCCGCCGTGCCGCCGCGGCCACCTCCTCCCGCGGGTCCCGGCCCTCCGGCACGGTCACCAGCAGCGTGCCCACCGGCACCCCGGCCCGCCGGACCAGGGCGAACACCTCCCCGTGGGTGACCGGCGGGCTCCCGGGGCCCGGCCGGAGCTCCGGCGGAGCGTCCTGCGGGGCCGGGCTCGCCCCCGGTCCAGCTTCCGGTGCAGGTCCCGGCAGCTCCAGCTCGGCGACCTGGACGGGCCGGACGGCCAGGAACCTGTCGATCTCCCGCCGTGTCGTACCACCGCTCATGCGAACTCCCCCCTCTGCTGCGGTGCTTGCCGCCGCGGTCCGGCCCGGTGCGTGGTGCACGGTGCGTGTGCCGGCGCCCGCGAGCCGTGCCCGGTGCGTGGTGCGCGTGTCCGCGAGCTGTGCCCGGTGCGCGTGTCCGTCAGCCGTGCCCGGTCCGCGCGGTGCGTCGGGTCCGCCTCAACCACGCAGGCGCCCCACGGTCTTCAGCCCCCGCGCCGCGAGCGAGGCCAGCCGGGGCCGGTCGCGCACGAACCCGTGGGCGCGGCGCGCCGGTTCGTGGCCCAGCCAGTGCAGGGCGGCGCCCACGCCCGGACGGATCACCGTCCCCTCGTGGACCCGCAGTTCACCGGTCCTGAGCGCGTCCTTGTACTCGGCCGCCCCGCGCCCCATGTCCAGCAGCCCGATGCCTGCCGCGGCGGCGGCCTCCGCCATCCGCAGGTGCAGCACCAGCCCCGGCGAGTACTTCGCCAACTCCGGTTCGTACGCCGGGAACCAGCAGGCCAGGACGGTGGACGAACGCAGCCCGAAGTGCGCGGCCACCGGCCGGTCGGCGGCGTAGAGCACCGACAGCACGCCCGAGCACTCCTGCGCCCGGGTGGCGGCCAGCAGGTGCACCAGCCGGCTGATCCACTCCCGGGCGAACCGGTCCCGGCGGCCGGTCCGGCGGTACTGCGCCGACTTCCACGCCATCAGGGTGCGCAACGCCCCCGGATCCCGCTCGTCGAAGACGAAGCGGACCTCGCCGACCTGGCGGCCGAGCCGCCGCTCCTTGGCCAGCGTGGTCTTCAGGAACTTCGGCGACTGCCGCCGGAGCACCTCGAGATAGGCCGGATAGCCCTCCCCGACGTCGATCACGTACGACGGGCAGGCGTCGGCCGCGTGACCGGCGAAGAGCGCCTGGCCGTCCTCGAGGTTGTCGAAGGTGAAGCTGTTCAGCGAGCAGGCGCGCAGCAACTCCTGTGCGGTGATGCCCAGTTGCGGGCGCAGTACGGCACCCTGCAGGTCGGATACGCCGAGTCCCAGCGCCCTGCCGCTGCCCCACGTGCCCCTCTCGAAGGGCAGGAAGCCGACGATCTCCCGGTCGTCGCCGGTGAGGCCGCCGCCGGCCTCCTCGATCACCGCCACCCGCGCCCGGGGCCTGACCCGGCCCAGGGCGACGGCGAACTCCGGCTCCATGAAGGGATTCCTGATCGCCCCCGACTTCGCCCTCAACTCCCGCCAGCTCTCGGTCTCCTCCGCCCCGAGCTGCGCGGGCCTCAGCACACGGACACGTCGTCCACCGCTCACGATGACCCCCCGGTCGAAGCGCCCACGGCCTCCGGACCCCCCGGCCCGTGGACACCGCGAGGATCGTATAGCGGCGGGGAGTTCTCCGGTAGATACCGCCGCAGGACGTGACCAAGTGAGGAGAAAGCGACAACCGGAGCATGGGATCCACCGGGCCGGCGCCGGGCGGTCCGCGGCCGTCCCGGGGACGCTGGCCGCGGTCCGGGGCGCGCTATAGCGTGGGGCATCCGGTCACGGCGCCGCACGCGCCGCACGCAGTTCGACAGGAACGGGACGGAAAGCATGTCGGGAGAGATCTCGTCCACGGGGGAGTCCGGTCGCACCGGGTCCGGACCGGCGCCCGAGGTGCGGGCCTCGCACGCGGACCGGGACCGGGTGGTGGACGTGCTGCGCGTCGCGGCGGGTGACGGCCTGCTGACCGCGGAGGAGCTGGACGAGCGCCTGGAGGTCGCCCTGTCCGCCCGTACCCTCGGTGAGCTGTCCGGCCTCACCGCCGACCTGCCGCCCGTGTCGGTCACCGGCGGCGCGGTCCGGGGCGAGGTCAAGGACCTGGTCCGGATCGAGCAGGCGTTCAGCGGCGGGGTCGAGCGCGAGGGGCGGTGGGTGGTGCCGCGGACGCTGGAACTCGCCGTCACCTTCAGCGACGTGACCCTCGACTTCACGGACGCGGTGATCACGCACGACACCCTGCGGATCGACCTCCGCATGACGGGCAAGACGCTCACGCTGATCACCCGTCCCGGCATCGAGGTCGACACCGACGAACTGCAGCTGGTGCACAGCCGGGTCAGCCGCCGCCGGGCCGCCACGGCCCCCTACGCGCCGGTCGTCCTGCGCGTGGAGGTGACCGGCCAGAAGACCCACGGCCGGGTCGTGATCCGGCCGCGGCGGCGGACGTTCACCCAGTGGCTGCTGCGGAGACCGGCGGCCGACGGTTCCTGAGCGGGCGGGTCCGGCTCGGGGCGGACTGCCGCCGGCCGGGGACCTCCGGCGGACGACGAGGGACCTTCGGCAGGTGACGGAGGGACCATCGGCCACGCCGGCCCACCTCCCGCTCATGATCGTATTGCGCCCGGGAAGCCACGCGCACATGCAGGGAAGTGATGACATGCGTCCGCCCATCTGGCCGCCGTCCGCCCGTCCGGGCAGGGCGAACCGCGCCGAGCAGGGCCTTTCACCCACCGGTGGACCCCGAGGGGCGGACGGGCGGTGAAGGACTACCACGCCCTGCTGGCCCGCCAGGAGGCCATGCGGTTGCGACAGCAACTCCTCGCCCCGTCCGGCCCGGCGGCATCGGGCGACGACGGCCGCCACGGCCCGGACCCGGACCTCTACGACGGCGCCGCCGACCAGGCGCTGATCGTCCGCGACCTGCCGCTGGTGACGCCCCTCGCGACGCTGATCGACCGGCTCTACGAGGCGATGTTCACCCGCCACCCCTATCTGCGGCAGCTCTTCCCGGAGTCGATGGCGTTCCAGCGCACCCACTTGGAGCGCGCCTTCCGGTTCTCCGTGGAACACCTCGACCGGCCCGCGGAACTGGCCGACTTCTTCAGCCGGCTCGGCAGCGGCCACCGGCGCCTCGGCGTGCTCCCCGCCCACTACCAGGTCTTCGAGGAGTCCCTGGTCGAGGCGCTCCGGACGACGGCCGGGGACGCCTGGCCGGTGGAGACCGAACAGGCGTGGGTGCGCATGCACCGGTTCGTCACCGCCGCTATGGTCGACGGGGCCGCCCGGACCGCCCGTGAACCCGGCCGGTGGCGCGCCACGGTCGTGCGGCACGAACTGCGCGCCCCCGACCTGGCGGTCCTGCGGCTGCGCCCCGCCGAGCCGTTCCGTTTCCGCGCGGGCCAGTACGTCCCCGTGCAGAGCCCGGTGCTGCCGCACACCTGGCGCCCCTACACCGTCGCCGGAGCCCCGGCGGGCGACCTCGAACTGCACGTGCGGTGCGTGGCGGCCGGCGGGGTGAGCGAGGCGCTGGTGGCCCGCACCGCGGCGGGCGACGACCTGTCCCTGGGCCGCCCCGAGGGCAGCACCGTCCTCGACGACGACCTCGACCGCGACGTGCTGATCGTGGCCGGCGGCACCGGCTGGGCGACGGCGAAGGCGCTGCTGGAGGAGCTGGTCCGCCGCCGCCCCCTGGGCCGCAGCGCCCACGTCGTCGTCGGCGCCCGCAGCGCGGCCGAGTTCTACGACGACACGGCGCTGGCCCGCCTGGAGGCCCGGGCCCCGTGGCTTCGGGTCACCCGCGTCACGGACGCCGACGGGCCGGGCTCCCTGCTCGCCGAGGTCGCGCGGCACGCGGACCGGGGCGGTGTCACGGCCTACCTGAGCGGTCCGCCCGGGCTGGTCGCCGCCGGGGCCGCGGTCCTGCGGCAGGCCGGCGTCCCGGGCCACCGCGTGCGGCACGACCCCTTCCCCGTGGGCGCAGGCGCGGAGGGCGCGGGCCCGGTGGCACCCCACTTCGGAAGGCCGTCGGACCTGGTGGGCCACCGGGCGCGCTGACGACCGGACCGGAGCCGCCTGGAGCCACCCGGTGCTGCCCGGTGCCGTCTGGAGTCACCGGGAGCCGCCCGGAGCCGTCCGGCGCCGCCTGGTGCCACCCGGAGCCGCCTGGAGCCGTCCGGTGCCGCCCGGAGGTACTCGCTAGCCGCCCGGAGGTCCCCGGGCGGCCGGAGGGCCGGGCGCGGTCAGTCCCGCTCGGCCGTGGGCAGCGAGACGTACAGCCGGGTGCCGCGCGGGCGGAAGCCGACGCGTTCGTAGACGCGGCGCGAGCCCTCGCCGGAGTACTCCAGCCAGACGGACCGCGCGCCCGCCTCGAACATCGTCCCGGCCAGGGAGGCGGTCACCGCGGCGGCGACGCCGTGGCCGCGATGGGCGGGCCGGGTGCCGACCCCGCTCAGCTCGGCCGTGCCCTCGGCCGGCGCGGAACAGGACGCCCCGCCGGCCACACCGCCGTGCGGGTCGCGCACGAAGCGGACCGCGCCGCCGCCCTCCTGGGTCCGGCGCAGGCGGGCGGCGCCCTCCGCGGAGGGCGGGAAGAGTCCGCCGAACGCCTCCGCCAGAGCCGCGTCGAGCCGCAGGAACTCCTCGTCCGTCGCCGGGGTCTCCACCCGCGGCGACCCAGCGTGCCGGGGCGGCGCCAGCGTGTCCGGTGCGCACACCAGGTACTCGTGCACCGCCTCGGTGGTGAACCCCGCGGCGCGCAGGGCCGGTTCCACCTCCGGTGCGGCCTCCGGCGCGAACTCCAGCCGGGGCAGCAGACCGCGCTCCCGGAAGAGCCCGATCAGCGCCGTGACGTCCTGCCGGGTCGGCCGCGCACCGGGCAGCGGGGTGGCGTAGTTGATGTAGGGGCTGTCGGTGCCCGGGACGAAACCGGCGACGAACCCGCCGGCCTCGACGGTCTCGGGACGGCGGCGGAGGTTGGCGACGGCAAAGCTCTGGACCTGCATGTCCATGGTGGTGGTGACCTCACGGAAGTCTCGGAGAAGCCCTCGGCGCACAGGGACCTGCGGTCCGGCGCGGGGCGCGGGAGAGCGGCGATGCCTCGGGCATCGCGTCGTGGGGCCGCCGTGCGGAAGGACCGTACGGGAGCGTGTCAGGCGGAGCCGGGGCCGGACGGCCTCGGGCTCAGTGCCGACGGCGGCCGCTGCGGGACGCCGAGAACAATGGCTTTCGTTCCTCACCGTGGAAGCGCCCGCGGGAACGCGGACGCGGGCCACCCTCCCACGCCGCCCTCCCCGCGGGCAAGCCGCCGACGGTGCCGCGCGGGCCGCCCCGGTGCCGGCCCGGCGGCCGGTGGCGCTGCGCACCGGAACGCGGCCCATCCGGGCCCGGCCGCCGCTTGGTGGCGGGGACGCGTGGTCGCGGATCGCGCGGGAGGTCGCCGGAGGGGACCGGTGCCCGGGTGCGTAGGCCGCCGTCCGCGGGGGACCCGGGCGGCGGAGGCGAGGCTCGTGGAACAGTCCTTGCGGTACGGAAGACGGCGGCCCGGTGCCCGCAGGCCGCTCGAGGGCAGGATCGCGGTGGTGACCGGTGCCGCGCGCGGCGTCGGAGCCGCGCTGGCGCGGGACCTCGCGGGGCGCGGCGCCCACGTGGCGCTGCTGGGACACGGCCGGGAGCGGCTGGAGCGCCTGGCGCGGGAACTGCCGACCCCCGCGCTGCCGGTGGAGACGGACGTCACCGACGACGCCGGCATGGCCGCGGCGGCCCGTGAGGTGCGGGAACGGCTCGGGCCGCCGTCCGTGGTGGTGGCCAACGCCGGGATCGCGGAGGGCGGGCCCTTCGTGACCTCCGACCCCGCGCTGTGGCGGCGTGTGATCGACGTGAACCTCACCGGCAGCGCGGTCACCGCGCGGGCGTTCCTGCCGGACCTGCTCCGCACCCGCGGCTACTTCCTGCAGGTCGCCTCGCTGGCGTCGTTCGGCTCCGCGCCCATGATGAGCGCGTACTGCGCCTCCAAGGCGGGCGTCGAGGCCTTCGCGCACAGCCTGCGCGCCGAGCTCGCCCACCAGGGGGTGGGGGTGGGCATCGGCTATCTGAACTGGACCGACACCGACATGATCCGGGACGCCGACAGGTACCCCGTGCTGCGGGAGCTGCGCGGGCACATGCCGGCGCCGGCCCGGAAGGTGTACCCCGCCCCCGAGGTCGCCCGGCGGCTCGGGGACGCGGCGGAGCGGCGTCGTGCCACCACCTACATCCCCGTGTGGCTGCGGGCCGTCCAGGGGATCCGCGCCGCGCTGCCGGCCGTGGTCACGGCGGTGTCCCGGTACGAGTTGCCGCGGCTGGAGGCGGAGGGGCCGCTGGAGCCCACCGGCCCGCTCGGGGCCGGCGGCGCGGCCGACCGGGCCGCCCGGCCACCGGCACGGGGCGCCTGACCCCACCGGTCCCGCCACCCGCGCCCCCGGCCTTCCGCAGCCCGCACCCGCGCCCGCCGCCGGAACCGCCCGGGTTCGTCCCCCGCGCTACGGGGCACCCGGCCCGCGACCGTCGGCAGCAGGGGGACGGACCGAACAGGACGCGGAGGCGGGAGACGGCATGGCCAAGCGGCACCGGTTGATCAGGGCGACGCCCGGACAGGTCTGGGAGGTCCTCGCGGACGGCGAGCGGTACGCGGACTGGGTGGTGGGCACCTCCCGTTCGAAGCCGGTGCGGGGCCAGTGGCCCGAGGTCGGCGCGGCGATCTCCTACGAGGTGCGCATCGGCCCGGTCCGGCTGCACAACGAGACCGTGGTGCGCCGCTGCGTGCCCGGCCGCGAACTCGAACTCGAGGCGAAGGCAGGGCCGCTGGGCACCGCGCGGATCGCCATCGACGTCCGCTCCTGGGGCGACGACAGCCTGGTCGTCGTCGACGAGCACCCCCTCCAGGGGGCCGGCGGGAAGATCCACAACGTGGGTGTGGAGGCGCTGATCCAACTCCGCCACCGGGAGATGCTCCGGCGGCTGGAGGAGGTCTGCGAGGAGGCCCGCCGCCACCCCGGCGGCGGACGGTCCGCACCGGGCCGGCCCGAACCCGCCGGAGCGTGACAGCGGCGGAGCCCGCCGGAGCCGCCCGCTAGCGGCGGAGCCCGCAGGAGCGTGACAGCCGCGGAGTCCGCGGGCCGGAGCCCGGGAGCCGGGCCGGAGGAAGGAGTGCCATGCCCGACGCCGTGGTGATCGGAGCCGGCCCGAACGGGCTGGTCGCGGCCAATCTGCTGGCCGACGCCGGCTGGAGCGTCGTCGTCCTGGAGGAGCAGCCCGAGCCCGGCGGGGCGGTGCGGCACGACCGGGGCGTCGACCCGGAGTTCGTGCACGACCTGTTCAGCGCGTTCTACCCGCTCGCCGCCGCCTCCCCGGTCGTGGAGAGCCTGCGGCTGGAGCGGTACGGGCTGCGCTGGCGGCACGCCCCCCGGGTGGTCGCCCACCCGCTGAGCGACGGCCGGTGCGCCGTGCTCGGCCGGACCCTCGGGCAGACCGTCACCTCCCTGGAGGCTTTCGCGGAGGGCGACGGCGAGGCCTGGCGCGAGCTGCACACCGTCTGGGACCGGCTGCGGCCCGACCTGCTGGACGCGCTGTTCACCCCGTTCCCGCCGGTCAAGGCCGGCGCCCGGCTGGCCTGGAAGCTCCGCGGCACCGGCGGGCTGCGGATGGCGCGCAGCCTGGTGCTGCCGGTACGGCGGCTGGGGGAGGAGGAGTTCGACGCCGAGGGCGGCCGGCTGCTGCTGGCCGGCAACGCGCTCCACGCCGACCTGGCCCCCGAGGCGGCGGGCAGCGGCGGCTTCGGCTGGCTGATGGCCATGCTGGGCCAGAGCTACGGCTTCCCGGTGCCCGAGGGCGGCGCCGGCGGGCTGATCGCCGCCCTGGTGGCACGGCTGGAGGACCGCGGCGGCGTCGTGCGCTGCGGGGAGCGCGTCGCTGAGGTCGTGGTGCGGCAGGGCACCGCCGTCGCCGTGCGCACCGCCGGGGGCGACACGGTCGACGCCCGGCGCGCGGTGCTGGCCGACGTCTCCGCCCCCGCCCTGTACGGCGGGCTCGTCGCCCCCGAGCACCTGCCCGGCGAACTGCTCGAGGACCTCAAGCGTTTCCAGTGGGACTTCGCCACGGTCAAGGTCGACTGGGCGCTGGACGGCTCCATCCCCTGGACCTCGCCCGAGGCGGGGCTCGCGGGCACGGTGCACCTGGCGGACGGCGTGGACGAGCTCACCCGGTTCGCCGCGCAGCTCGCCATGGGCCGCGTCCCGGACCGGCCGTTCTGCGTCCTCGGCCAGATGACGACCACCGACCCGACCCGCTCGCCGGCCGGCACCGAGTCCGCGTGGGCGTACACCCACGTGCCGCACGAGGTCCGCGGCGACGCCGGCGAGGAGGGCATCACCGGCGCCTGGGACGCGGGCGAGGGGGAGCGGATGGCCGACCGGATCGAACGCGAGGTGGAGCGCTTCGCCCCCGGCTTCCGCGACCGGATCCGCGCCCGCCGCGTGCTCACCCCGCCCACCATGGAGGCCATGGACGCCAACCTGCACGGCGGTGCCATCAACGGCGGCACCACGGCCATGCACCAGCAGCTGGTGTTCCGCCCGATCCCCGGCACCGGACGTCCGGAGACGGCCGTGCGGCGGCTCTACCTGGCGTCCGCGGCCGCCCACCCCGGCGGCGGCGTGCACGGCGCGCCCGGCGCCAACGCGGCCCGCGCCGCACTGCACGGGCGGCGCCCCGCGGGCACGGCCCGCGCCCAGCGGCTGCTGACCCGGCGGAACCGCAAGGGCGAACGGAGCCCCGTGCCGGACGAGTGGTGAGCGACGGCGGAGGGACGGCGGTACGGCGCGGCGCAGCGGCGGCCGTCCCGATTGCCCGCGGTGGGCCGCGGGTGCCCGCGGTTGCCGGAGGCCCGGCAAGGATCCAGCATGAGGGCGGGCCTGTCCGGGCAGGATGGCTTGGGCGGGTCCGCCCGCCCGCGGGCGGACCGCGGGCCGAGGCGCGGCCCGTGAGGAGGGAGACCCCCGATGGCCGCGTACTTCGGCAACGCCGCCGAGGACCTGGTGCCCGACGCGCTGGCGGGCTTCGCCCGGGCCCACGCGCACTTGGTCACCTACGACTCCCGGCACGGATACCTGCTGGCCCGGGACACCGCGCCCGGTCGCCGGGTCGCGCTGCTCTCGGGCGGCGGCTCGGGGCACGAGCCGATGCACACCGGGTTCGTCGGGCGCGGGATGCTCGACGCCGCCGTGCCCGGCCGCGTGTTCGCCTCGCCGCACAACCGCTCCGTCCACGAGGCGTCGGTGGCGGCCGCCCGGGAGGAGGGCGTGCTGCACATCGTGAAGAACTACACCGGCGACCGGATCAACTTCGGCATCGCCGCAGAGCGCCTGGCCCGCCGCGGCATCCCCTGCGCCCGGGTCCTGGTCGACGACGACCTCGCCTCGGACTCCGAGGACATCCGCGCCGGGCGGCGCGGCACCGGCGGCACCGTGCTGGTCGAGAAGATCCTCGGCGCGGCCGCCGACAGCGGCCTCGGGCTGAAGGAACTGGCCGAACTGGGCGGCGAACTGGTGTCCCGCTGCCGCACCCTGGCGGTCGCCTCGCGGGCCCACACCGCGCCGACCACCGGGCTCCCGGCCTTCGAACTCGACCCGGACCGACTGGAGTTCGGCGTCGGCATCCACGGCGAGCGGGCCGACCGCGCCCGCGCCCACGGGCCGTCGCGCGAACTCGTGGGGGAGATGACCGCCGCCCTGCTCCAGGCGCTCGGCGCGGCCCGCGGCGACACGGTGATCGCCCTCGTCAACGGCCTGGGTTCGGTCACCCCGCTCGAACTCTACGGCGTGTACGGCGAGTTGGGCCGCCTGCTGGACGACCGGGGCATCACCCTCGCCCGCTCGCTGGTGGGCGACTACGTCACGGCCCTGGACATGCGGGGCTTCTCGATCACCCTGATGGTGGCCGACCCCCAGGCACTCGAGCGGTACGACGCCCCCGTGCGCACCGCCGCACTCAACTGGTGACCCCTCCGGGAGGCAAGCGATGACCACGGCCCCGCACGACGGCGCCCCGCACGACGGCGCTTCGTTCGACGGCGCGTTCACCGACGGCTGGCTGCGCCGCTTCGCGGACGCGGCGCGCGCCACCGAACCCGAACTCACCGCCCTGGACCAGCAGTCCGGGGACGGCGACTTCGGGGTGAACCTCAACGCCGGCACCACCGCCGCCCTCGTGCGCCTCGACGCCCTGGACGAGACCGGCCGCGGCCCCGCCGCCGGTCCGCTGGACGCGGCGGCGTCCGCCTTCCTGGACGAGGTCGGCGGCACCAGCGGCCCGCTCTTCGGTCTCCTCCTGCAGTCGCTCGCCGCGTCCGCCGAGGCTGCCGGAGCCTCCGACGGCCGGCTGACGACGCCCGCGCTGGCCGAGGGCGTCGCCGAGGGCCTGGCCGCGATCCGCCGGGTCGGCGACGCGGAACCGGGGGACAAGACGCTGGTCGACGCGCTCCACCCGGCGGCTGGCGCGCTGGCCGCCGCGGGCCCGGACACCCCGCCCGACGAGGCCCTCCGGCATGCCGCGGAGGCCGCGTGGCAGGGCGTGCGGGACACCGCCGGGCTGCGCGCCCGCCAGGGGCGCGCCAGCTACCTGCGGGACCGTGCCACCGACGTGCCCGACCCGGGCGCCGTCGGCGTCGCGCTGTTCCTCACCTCGGCGGGGAGCACGGTCACCGCGCTGACCCCGTACCTGTCGCCCGCCATGAGCTGAACCGCGCCGAGTCGCCGAGTCGCCGAGCCGTGGTGCCGCCGAGCCGCCGGGCCGTGGGGCCGCCGGGCCGTGGGGCCGCATGGCCCCGCCCCGCCGGCCCCGAACGGTGGGCCGGCGGGCGTCGCGCGGCGCCCGGTCACGGCGTCAGAAGTAGTGCTTCCGGCCGCCCACCGCATGGCCCAGGGCGCCGGCGATCCACAGCGCCACGCCGACGACCAGCAGGATGATGCCGATCGTCCAGAGGATCGACAGATCGACGAGGGCGCCGATCACCAGGAGGATGATGCCGAGGAGGATCATGACCGCCTCCGTTGGGGAAGATGGTGCCCTTCCAGTGTGCGCCCGCGACCGGCGGAACGCAGTCCGGCCCCCTCAGCCCTCGTCCCGCCCGCGTGCCCGGCGGAAGCGGGCCAGGCCGTCGGCGAGGTCGACCAGCGGCGGCGGGTAGCCGAGGGCGACGCGGCGCTCCTCGGGGAGCCGCCACGGCTCGTGCACGAACCGGTCCTCCACCTCCCGCAGCTCCGGAACCCACCGCCGCACGTAGGCGCCGCGCGGGTCGAACCGCCTGCCCTGCACCACCGGGTTCAGCACCCGGTGCGGCCGGGTGTCCGTCCCCGTGCCGGCGACCCACTGCCAGTTCATCTGGTTGTTGACGATGTCGCCGTCCACCAGCAGGTCGAGGAAGTGGCGCGCACCGATCCGCCAGTCCACGTACAGGGTCTTGGTCAGGAAGCTCGCCGCCGGCAGCCGCGCCCGGTTGTGCGTCCAGCCCTCGTGGCGGAGCTGGCGCATCGCCGCGTCGACCAGCGGGTAGCCGGTGCGGCCCTCCCGCCAGGCGGCGATCTCCTCGTGGGCCTCGTCCTCGCCGCGCCACCGGTCGCCGCGGGTGCGGTAGTCCCGGAACGACGCGTCGGGGCGGGCGGCCAGCACCTGGTGGTGGAAGTCCCGCCAGCACAGCTGCCGGACGAACGCCTCCGCGCCCGGACCGCCGTGCTCGCGGGCCCCGCGGACCAGCTCCACCGGGGAGAGGGCGCCGAAGTGCAGGTACGGCGACAGCCGCGAGGTGGCGTCCCCCGCCAGATCGTCCTGGCGTTCGTGGTAGGCGTCCAGCCCTTCCCGCAGCCACCGCGCGAGCCGCTCGCGTCCCGCCGTCTCACCCCCCGGCGGCAGCCCCGGCGAGACGCCCGCCGTCCCGTCGCGCGACGGCAGCGGTTCGCCGCGTACCGCGTCCGGGACCCGTACGGAGCGCGGCGCGGGGAGGACGTCGCGCAGGCCCTCGGTGGACCAGCGGCGGAAGTAGGGGGTGAAGACCGCGTAGTGGTCGGTGCCCGACGGGGTGAGGGCACCGGGCGGGACCGCCGTGGTCACCGCGCCGTGGGCGCGCACCTCCACGCCCCGTCCGCGCAGCGCCTCCCGCAGCCGTTCCTCGCGCCGGTGGGCGTACCCGGTGACCCCGGCCGCCAGGTGCACCTCGGTGGCCCCGCACTCCGCGGCGACCGCCGCCACCTCCCGCTCGACCGGCCCGGACCGCACCACCAGGCGCCCGCCGCGCCGGCGCAGCGAGGCGTCGAGGTCCGCCAGGCAGTCGGCGAGGAACGCGGCGCGGTTGGGCACGTCGAACCCGGCTGCCGCCACCCCCGGGTCGCGGACGAAGAGCGGCACCACCTCGTCCGCCGCGGCCCTGGCAGCGGCGAGCGGGGGATGGTCGTGCAGGCGCAGGTCCGCGGTGAACAGGACGACCGCCACGGTCATGTTCGTATCCCTCCCGGGTGTCCTCACGTCACCACCGGGTGCCGCCGCGCGGCCCGTCGCCCGCGTGCCCACCCGTCCCGGCGAGCATCGCCGCGTGCGCCGCGGGAGCACGGACGCCACGCCGGACGGACGCGGAACCGACGGGCCGGTCCAGCCCCGCGCCGCCCGCAGGGCGCCGGCGGGAGGAGGCGCGGCAAGGGACCGGGGGAAGCCGGCGGCGCATTGAGGACGGAAAGTGGCCGCAAGGGCCCCTATCGTCGAGGAGAGGAAGAGGGAGAAGGCGCGGGACGGCTCCCGTCGCGACCCACGGCTGAAGAGGACGGCACCGCATGGCGATCACCTCGACGCGTCCGGACACCCTGTCCCGGCGGGCCCTGAACCGGGCCTTCCTGGCCCGCCAACTGCTGCTGGAACGCTCCCCGCTGACCACCCTCGAGGTGCTGGAACACCTCACCGGCCTCCAGGCACAGGCCCCGCAGGCCCCCTATGCCGGCCTGTGGACCCGGATGCGCGCCTTCGCCCCCGACGACCTGTCCGCCCGGCTGCTCGACCGGTCCGCGGTGCGCATCGTCCTGATGCGCGGCACCGTGCACCTGGTGACCGCCGGGGACTGCCGATGGCTGCGCCCCACCGTGCAGCCCGCCCTCGACCGGGCGCTGGGCCCGCGGTGCTGGCGGACCCTGGAAGGGGTCGAGCCCGCCGAGCTGGTGGCGGCCGGGCGGGCCTGGCTGGACGAGGCGCCGCGCAGCGCGGCCGAGTTGACCCGGCTGCTGGAGGAGCGGTGGCCGGGCCGGGACCGGTCCCTGCTGACGAACGCGCTGCGGGTGCTCGTCCCCATGGTGCAGACCCCGCCGCGCGGAGTGTGGGGGCGTTCCGGGCAGCCGGTGTACGCGACGGCCGAGACCTGGCTGTCGGCGCCGCAGGCGTCCGCCGCCGACCGGGCGTCCCTGGTGCGGCGCTACCTCGCCGCCTTCGGCCCCGCCTCGGTGGCCGACGTGCAGACCTGGTCCGGGCTCACCCGCCTGCGCGAGACCGTCGACGCCCTCCGCCCGGAGCTGCGGGTCTTCTCCGACGAGGCCGGGACCGAGCTCTTCGACCTCCCCGACGCCCCGCGCCCCGGCCCCGACACCCCCGCCCCGGTGCGGTTCCTCGCCGAATTCGACAACGCGATCCTCTCCCACGCCGACCGGACCCGGATCATCGGCGCCGCGGAGCAGCGGCGGATCATGACCAGGAACGCGGTGATCCCCGGAGCGGTCCTGGTGGACGGCTTCGTCCGCGGCGCCTGGAGCAAGGTCAAGGAGGGCGGGACGACGCGGCTCGCCGTCACCCCCTACGCCCCGCTGTCCGCGCGGGAACGGGCCGAGGTGCGGCGCGAGGGAGCCGCCCTGCTGTCCTTCCTCGCGCCGGACGCGGGGGAGGAGGACGTCATGATCCTCCCGGCACGGTGACCCGCACCGCTCACCCGCCCCGGGCGACCGGGAGACGGCGAGACCTCCTCTCAGCCGAAGACGAGGCCGACGTCCTTCTCCACGCAGTACCGCAGGACGGCGACCAACTGACGCAGGTCGTCGAGGTGTTGCCGGACCACGGGGTCGCTCTCGTCGGCGGGGCGCCCGTCGAGAAGCGCCTCCAGACGCGGCAGCATGGCCGCGCAGCGGTCGGGTGCGAGATCGGGGCCGCCGTCGTCCGGGTGGTGGAGCAGCGGCGTCAGCGTGGTGGAGACGTCGTTCCACCGGCGCTCCCCGCCGAAGCCGTCCATGTCGGCCAGCGCGAACCCCTCGGTCCGGGCCAGCCACCGCCTGAACATGCCGAAGCCGGTGAAGGACCAGGAGACGTCCGGGCTCGCCACGTCACCGTCGCCCGGGAAGAGCATCAGTCCCACCGTGTCCCCCTTGACGCCTTGCCGCCTTGCCGCCGCAGACCGAGCGTGTCCCGTCCCCGCAGGAGACGCACCCACGCGGTCGTCGCCCTGATGGTAGGCCCGGTGCGGTGCGGGTGGATCGGGTATTCCGGCCGGTTCCCGGTCAGTGCACGGCCTCATGGGTGCGGGCGGTCCGGATCGCCAGGGCGGCGAGCAGGGCGCAGGCGCCACCGAGCCGGAGCACGCCGTGCAGCGTGAGCGTGTCGACGACGATGCCGCCGGCCAGCGCGCCGAAGCCGATGGACAGGTTGAACACCGCGACCCACAGCGAGGAGGCCGCCTCCACCGCCTGCGGGGCGGCCTTGATCATCCAGGTCTGGAGGCCCACGGACACACCGCCGAAGGCCAGCCCCCAGACGATCAGCAGGACCGCGCCGCCGGTCGGGGTCCGGCCCAGGAGGAGGAAGAGCGGCATCGCGGCCGCCATGGCCACGGCGACCACCAGCACGCTGCGGTGCACGCGGCGGGAGAGCGCCGCACCAGCCGTGAAGTTGCCGATCATGCCTGCCGCCCCGAACCCGAACAGCAGCGGACCGACATGGCGCTCGTCGATCCCCGACAGGTCCTGCAGCGCCGGGCTGACGAAGGTGTAGGCGGCGAAGTGCCGTCGACCGAGCGGCCTCGGTGTCCGGGGGCCGCCGGTAGGATCCTGGCCATGGCGAACCTTCGTGAGGCGCAGAAGCGGATGACGCGCCGGCTCCTGCTGGAGTCAGGGCTCGAGCTGTTCAAGGCGAAGGGGTACGCCGCCACCACGGTCGACGACGTCGCGAAGGCGGCGGGCACCACCCGCGTGACCTTCTACGCGTACTTCCCGTCCCGCAGCCGGCTGATGAAGGCGCTGATCGACGAGCAGCTCAACGAGTCGCTGCAGCGCGTCCGTTCGCCCGAGCACGGGTCCACCGCCCAGGACCTGGTGGCCACCGTCGCCGAGGGCACCCCGGAGGCGATCGGCGCCTGGCTGCGGCGGACCGCCGAGGCGTGGCCCGCGATCCGGCCGATCATCCGGATCGGCCGGGAGGCCGCGGTGATCGAGCCGGACCTCGAGGACCTGGTGGACCGCTGGCTGGAGGAGGCCATCGGCGACATCGAGGACGGCCTGGAGCGGGCCGGCCGCTTCGAGCCCCATCAGCGCCGGTTCCGCGGCGTCCTGGCCATGGCCGAGCTGGACTTCGTCGCCCAGCACTGGGACGGATCCGACTGGAAGCTCACCCGGGACCAGATGCTGGACGAGCTCGCCGCGAGCTGGGTGCGCCTGCTGACCTGAGCCGCCCCCGCGTGCGGCGGCGGCGTCGGAGCGCTCCCGGACGACGTCCAGGAGCGGCGCCCGGAGCCGCTTCGCGAAGTACCGGTCGGCCGGACGCGGGTTCCACGCCATGTCGCCCCCGGCCGGCCTGGTGCGGGGCGCGCCGCTCGGCCGGCGCCGACGGGGCGGCTGGGCGGTGAGCGGCAGGCCGAGCGCACTCGCCTCCGGCGGGATGTCCGGGCCGCGGGGTGCCCGGGCCGGCGGCAACGGGCTGACGAGTCATGCGCCTGACGTGCACGCGCTGACGAGTCCGCGCTGACGTGCACGCGCTGACGTGCACGCGCTGACGTGCACGCGCTGACGTGCACGCGCCGGCTGTGCGGTGACGGGCCCGTCGTCCGGTGGTGCGCGGGCGTGCCCCTGACCCCGCGCCGGCCTGCGGGCCCACCACGAAGGCCGTGCTGGTGGCTGCGACGGTCACGGCGGCGCGATCGGCACCCCGCGCCCGCGGCCGGTCGTCGAGCGGGCCCCGTGCCGCACCCTGCGGCCGTGCGCCATCGCGGTCACTTCCCGCCGTACCCGCGCGAGCGGCTCGCAGTCGGGGGACCGGGGTGCGCGCCCCGTGAGTGCTGACGAACCGTGTTCAGGCAACCCCTGGACAACGAATTTTTCGTGGCGTTCATTTCATTGACTCACTGTAAAGCGAATGGCTAGCGTGACGGCAGCCACAGGGTGCGGCGCTGCGCACCCCACACCGGACACGTGAGGCAGGCATGAGCGTCAGTACCCCCACCGTGAACACCGTCCTGGGACCCGTGCCGGCCGACGAGCTCGGGGTCGTCCAGGTGCACGAGGCGCTGCTGTCGGTGGTCCCGGGCGCCGAGCACGCCTTCGACATCACCCTCGACCGCGCCGAGATCTTCGAGATCCTCGCCGCCAGGCTGACGGACTTCCGCGCGCACGGCGGCGGCACCGTCGTCGACAGCACCGGCATGTTCCACGGCCGCGACGTCCGCCTGTACGAGACGCTGTCCCGCGCGACCGGAGTCCACATCGTCGCCTCCACCGGCCAGGGACCCGAGGAGCTGCTCGGCGGCTACTTCCTCACCCCGCAGACCGATCCGCCCACGCCCTGGCCGGCCGACCGGTTCGCCGAACTGTTCACCCGGGAGATCACCGAGGGCATGGTGGTCCCGCGCGTGGAGCGGCGCGGCGCCGCCGGCCTGGTGGCCACGACCGCCACCGCCGAGGGCATGACCGCCACCGACGAGAGCCTGTTCCGTGGTGCCGCCCGCACCGGCCTCGCCACCGGCGTGGCCGTCTCGATCCGCTACGGCGGCGACCCCCTCCACGGCCTCGAGGTCGTCCTGGACGAGAAACTGCCCGCCGACCGCGTGGTCGTCGGCGGCCTCGACCGCAAGGACGCCGTCGCCGCCGGCGCCCCCCTGGAGACCGCCCGGCGCGGCGCCTACGTCGCCCTCGACCACGTCGGCACCGAGGACGCGCACCATGTCACCGACGCCGAACGTGCCGCCCTGGTCGTCGAGTTGGTGCGCGCCGGGTTCGGCGGCCGGCTGCTGCTCTCCTGCAGCGCGACCGGTGTCGCCAAGGGCCACCCGGCCAACGACCTGCCCTACAGCCACGTCCTGACCGACTTCGCCCCGCTCCTGCGTGCCCGGGGCCTCGGCGAGGAGGACGTGCGGCGGATCCTCGTGGAGAACCCGCGCGACCTGCTGTCGGTGCGCTGAGCGCGCACGTCCGAGCAACCCCCAACCCCTTTTTCCCTTAGGTGAGTTCTGTGTCGCGAGTGAACACCGTCCTGGGGCAGGTCCCGACCGAGGAGCTCGGTCCGGTGGCCGTCCACGAGCACATCGGCTACGGCATGCCCGGCTCCGAGCTGGACACCACGTGGTGGAAGACCCCCGAGCAGCGGTACGAGGAGACCGTCCCCAAGCTGCGCGCCTTCCACGAGTACGGCGGCGGCACCTTCGTCGACGCGACCGGCATCTGCAACGGCCGCGACATCGACTACTACCGCTCCCTCTCCGCGAAGACCGGCGTCCACATCGTCGCCTGCACCGGCTTCGTCGGCGGCGACACCGCCCTGCCGCACTTCGCCCGGGCCGACGTCGACTACCTGATGCGGCAGTTCGTCCACGAGATCACCGTGGGCATCGGCTCCACCGGGGGCCGCGCCGGCGTCATCAAGGTCGGCGTCAGCCGCGGCGGCCGCATGACCGAGCTGGACAAGCGCATCTACCGCGCAGCCGCCCGCGCCGCGCTGGCCACCGGCGCGCCCATCCTCACGCACCTCGCGATCGACGCCGAGAACGCCGTCGCGATCTTCCACGAGGAGGGGCTGCCCCTCGACCGCGTCCTCTTCGGCCACGTCGACGACGGCGTGAACGCCGACCGGACCCGCGACGTGTGGATCGCCGAACAGGGCGGCCGCATCGGCTTCGACACCTTCGGCTACGAGACCGAGCTGCCCGACCCGCCGTTCTGGGCCCGCCCCCGCCGGGAACGCCTCGACCACTTCCTGCGGTTCGTCGACGGCGGCCGCCGCCTCCACCAGGTCCTCGCCTCCGCCGACGCCAACTGCAGCCCGCTGGGCTGGCCGGGCGTCAAGGGCCACACGGTCAACTACATCTTCGAGGACCTCATCCCGGACCTCCGTGCCGCCGGTTTCGACGAGGCCGCCATCCGCACGATCTTCGTCGACAACCCCGCCGACTTCCTCACGCTCCAGAAGTAGCGCCGCCCTGCCCCGTACCGCCCCGCCCTGTACCGCCCCGCCCTGTACCGCCCCGCCCCGTACTGCCCGTCCCGCCTCACCACGCCTCGCCTCGCCCCTCGTTCCGCCGAAGCAAGAGAGACCACCATGCAGTCATCGGACCTGAGCAACCTGAAGATCGCCGTCGTCGGAGCGGGGTACGGCGGCGCGGCCGCGGCCAAGGCCCTGAGCCTGCTCGGCGCCGACGTGACCGTCTACGAGCAGGCGAGCCGGATCCGGGAGGTGGGCGCCGGCATCGGCCTGCGGCCCGCCACCATGAACCGCTTCCGCGAGTGGGGCGTCTTCGACGCGATCGCCGGGGTCAGCTCGCCCAGCCGGTACTTCGAGATCCTGACGGCCGACTGCGCCCCCGTGCTGAAGGAGGCCTGGCCCGCCGACGGCGAGCAGGTCCACACCCACCTCGTCCACCGCGGCGACTTCATCGACGCCCTCCTCGGCGTCCTCCCCGAGGGCATGGTGCGGCTCGGCCACCGGCTGGAGACCGTCGAGGACAAGGGCGACGGCGCCGTCCTCACCTTCGCGGGCGGCCGCCGCGTCGAGGCCGACCTCGTCGTCGGCGCCGACGGCATCAGGTCCGTCGTGCGGCGGCAGCTGTTCAGCGACGCGCCCCCCGTCTTCTCCGGCGAGCACGCCTACCGCGCCGTCATCGACGTCGACGCCGCCCACGGCATGGTCACCGACGACAACCTGCGGATGTACATCGGCCGCGGCACCAAGGTCTACCTGCTGCCGCTGCGCCACCGGAACCAGGTCTCCTTCGACATCACCGCCCTGTGCCCGGACGGCACCTGGACGCCCGAGGTCACCAAGGACGACCTGCTGGCGACCGTCGAGGGCTTCGACGAGCGCCTGGTGGCCATCACCCGCGACCTCGACATGGACACCGTGAACATCCGCGCCGTCTACGACATCGACCCGGTCGGCACCTGGCACTCGGACTCCGTCGTCCTGGTCGGGGACGCCGCCCACTCGATGCTCCACCACCAGGGCCAGGGCGCCAACTCCGCCATCGAGGACGCCGGGGCGCTCGCCGACGCCCTCCGCGAGGCCGCCACCCTGCCCGAGGCGCTC
This sequence comes from Streptomyces sp. NPDC047130, assembly GCF_040643475.1. Classification (NCBI taxonomy): domain Bacteria; kingdom Bacillati; phylum Actinomycetota; class Actinomycetes; order Kitasatosporales; family Streptomycetaceae; genus Streptomyces; species Streptomyces sp. NPDC047130. The sequence goes on from NZ_JBEYUK010000007.1 coordinate 130,299, forward strand.
GCCCTCTTCCAGGCCACCCGCAAGCCGGTCACCGACGCGCTCCAGCGCATCTCGCGCCAGGGCTGGAGCGAGGACGAGATCGACGACGTCTTCCCCGGCCAGAAGCCCGCGAGCCAGACCTCCGCCGCCCCCGCCGACTCCGCCGCCCCTGCAGCCTCGGCGGTCCCCGCCGCCCCCGCCGCAATTCCCGCCGCCACCGAGGAGTGACACCCATGCCGCTGCACCCCGAGATCGCCTCGTTCCTCGCCACCTTCCCCGCCCCGCCCGAGGGCCCGCTCGACCCCGTAGCCATGCGCGCCGGCGACGAGGCGCACGTCCCGCCCCTCCAGGAGCGCCTGCCGCTGCACGCCGTCGAGGACCTGACCGCCCGGACCGCCTCCGGCGCGGTCCCGGTGCGGATCTACACGCCCAGCGCGGCCGACTCCCACGGCGTGATCGTCTACTTCCACGGCGGCGCCTTCTTCCTCGGCAGCCTGGAGACCCACGACCACGTCGCCCGCTCGCTGGCCGCGGAGACCGGGCTGAAGGTCGTCTCCGTCGGCTACCGCCTGGCGCCCGAGGCCGCCTTCCCGGCCGGCCTCGACGACTGCCACGCGGTCGTGCGATGGGTCGCCGAACAGGGGGAGACCCTCGGCTGGGACGGCCGGACCCTGGCCGTCGCCGGCGACAGCTCCGGCGGCAACTTCGCCGCCGCCGTGGCCGCCCGCGCCCACGACGAGGGCTTCGACCGGATCACCCACCAGATCCTCTACTACCCGTCCCTCGACCTCGACTTCGACGTCGACCGCTACCCCTCCCTGCGGGAGAACGCCGTCGGCAACGGCCTGGAGACGGCCGGGCTCAAGCCCTTCAACGCCTTCTACCTCGACAGCGGCGCCGACCCGGCCGACCCGCTGGTCTCGCCGGTCAAGCGCCCCGACCTCACCGGGCTCCCGCCCGCCCTCGTCGTCACCGCCGAGTTCGACCCCCTGCGCGACGAGGGCGAACTCTACGGGCGGCGCCTGCGGGAGGCCGGCGTGGACGCGACGGTCGCCCGCTACCCGGGCGCCGGCCACGGCTTCGTCCAGCACTTCTCCTGGATCCCCGAGTACCACGAGGTCTTCGCGCGCACGCGGGACTTCCTCGCCGGGCACTGACGCAGGAAGGCCACGACCCCGATGACGCACACCGTCGACGTCCACCCCCTGGTCTCGCCCTGGGGACGGTTCGGTCTCTACAGCTTCTACGTCGACGCCCCCGAGCCGGCGATCGTCGACACCGGCATCGCCTCCTCGCCCGCCGACGGCATGGCGCCGGCGCTGGAGGCGATCGGCCGGCGCATCGAGGACGTGCGCTGGATCCTGCTGACGCACGGCCACATCGACCACGTCGGCGGGGCCCACGCCCTGTGGGAGATGACCGGCCGGCGGGCCCGCGTCGTCATCCACGAGGCCGACGCCCCGATGCTCCGCTCGCGCGGGGCCCACGTGGAGGAGTACCGCGAAGGGCGCGGGCGGTACCTGGCCGACCCCGAGGGCGAGGCCAAGGTGACGGCGGCCGCGAACACCGTCGTCTCGGGGGAGATGGAACCCTCCGTGCTGCTGCGGGGCGGCGAGTCCATCCCCCTCGGCGGTGGCGTCACCGTCACCGCCCACGCGGTCCCGGGCCACACCCCCGGATCGGTCGCCTACGTCCTCGACGGCCAGGGCGCGGTCTTCACCGGCGACGCCGTCCAGGTCCACGGCGCCGCCAACGGCTTCCCCGGCTACACCGACCCGGCCGCCTACCGCCGCAGCCTCCTGTACCTGCGCGACGAGATCCGCCCCCGGCGCCTCTACCTCGGCCACCCCTACCGCCGCGCCGACGGCACGCCCTACGGCGTCGAGCTCGACGCGGCGCAGGCCGCGGAGGCCCTCGACCAGAGCCTCGCCGCCGAGGGCCGCGTCACCGACGCCGCCTGCCGCTGCCTGGAGGCGGGACCGCGGGAGAGCGACTCGCCCTACTCGCCGTTCGCCCCCGTCGCCGAGGAACTCGGCTACACCGGCGACCCCACCCTCGAGCCGTCCCCGTTCTTCACCTCCCTGCACGGCTACCGCACACAGCGGCAGCGGACCTGACGGCCTTCACGGCCGACGCGGCCCTCACCGCCTCACGATCCTCTCGACCTTCCTGAACCCGGGAGCACGCCCCCCATGACCGACCCGCACACCATCCGCGCCGGGAAGCGGACCCTCACCGTCCGCAAGGACCTCCGCGTCCCGATGCGCGACGGCGTCACCCTGGCCGCCGACGCCTACGCCGGCACCGACGACACCCCCCGCCCCGCCCTGGTGGCCCTCAGCCCCTACGGCAAGGAACTGCAGGCCCTCGCCCTGACCACCCCGCCGCAGCGTCGCCCCAGCCCCCTGTGGGACGGCTGCATCGAGGCAGGCGACATCGCCCGCGTCGTCGAGGAGGGGTACGTCCACGTCATCGGCGACCTCCGCGGCTCCGGCGCCTCCGAGGGCGAGCACATCGGCAACTACAACGCCGGCGGCGTCCCCCTCGGCCAGGACGCCTACGACTTCATCGAGTGGGTGGCCGCCCAGCCGTGGTGCGACGGCAACGTCGGCATGATCGGCATCTCCTACTTCGGGTCCATGCAGGTGCTCGCCGCCGCCGAACGGCCGCCGTCCCTCAAGGCGATCTTCGTCAGCGGCGGCCACTACGACTTCTACGAGACCACGTACCACGGCGGCGTCATGTGGTTCATGCCGCGCGCCGCCCGCGAGGGCCGAGGCGGCGACTCCGGCTGGGCGTTCACCGACAGGGTGAGGTCCCGCATGCTGGAGACCTTCTCGCCCGAGGAGATCGAGGAGAAGGTCGCCCGGCGCCTGGCCGACCCGGACGTGGCCGCCTGGCCCAACCTGGTCCACGTCCTCAACTACCCGCAGAACCACGAGGCCTGGTTCGACATCGTGATGAACGAGGTCGACGGCGAGTGGTACGAGGAGCGCAACCCCGTCACCCTCGCCGCGGCCGTCGACATCCCGGTCTGGCTCCAGATCGACCAGGGCCGCGGCTGGACCCTGGACGGCACCCTCGAGCTCTACCACCGGCTCAAGGGGCCCAAGAAGCTGGACATCGGCCCCTACCCGCCCATGCAGTCGCGCCCCTTCGTCGAGGAGCACGACAAGATGTTCCGCTGGTACGAGTACTGGATCAAGGGCGTCGACAACGGGATCATGGACGAGCCCGCGGTGACCGTCCACGTCGAGGGCTCCCGCGCGACCGTCACCGGCGCGCAGTGGCCCCCGAAGCCGGTCGAGCACCGGGCGCTGTACCTCCGCCCCCGCGGCGCGCTCTCCACCGAGCCCGAGCCGCTGGCCGCCGAGTACGCCGCCCCCGACGGCTTCTACCAGGCCCCGCTGACCGTCACCGACCAGGTCCGGACGCTCACCTGGTCCACCGCCCCGTTCACCGAGCCCACCGAGCTGATGGGCCAGGGCGCCGCCCACCTCTTCGCCGAGATCGACCAGCCGGACACCAACTTCATCCTCCGCCTGTGGGACGAGGCCCCCGGCGGCAGGCGACAGCTCGTCACCTCCGCCTACCTCAAGGCCTCGCACCGCGAACTGGACGAGGCCCGCACCACCGAGGGCGACCCGTACCACCCGCACACCCGCGCGGTGCCGGTCGAGCCGGGGCGGATCGAGGAGTACGTCCTGCGGGTCTACCCCTTCGCCGCGGCCTTCCTGCCCGGTCACCGGCTCGTCGTCGAACTCTCCAACGCCGAACCGCTCGCCGACGAGCACAACTCCCTGCTCCCGCCGGACGCCTTCCACCTCCCGGTCGGCCGCCCGGTCACCCACAAGATCTACCGCGACGCCGACCACCCGTCCCGGCTGGTCCTGCCGTTCACGACGACACCGGCGGAGTAGCGGCATGCCGACGGATCCGCGGCCCGCGGTCGCCGGGAGAGAGATGCGGGCGCCCCTCCCGGCGACCGCGGGCCGCGCGGGGGAGGGGCGCCCCGGCGTCACCAGTTCTTGTACTGCGTGACCCCGAGACCGCAGAAGGTGCAGCCCTGGCGCAGGAAGTCCGTCGTGCGGCGGAACTCCTCGTCGGCCAGGTGCCACCGCAGCCAGGCGGTGATGATGTGCTGCCCGTTGCGGGTGGCGGCAATGTGGTCGGTGCCGTTCAGGACGTTGAACCACACCGGCACGTCGGTGTTGGCGTAGTCGCGCTCCACGTTGGAGGTGGCGAAGTCGTCGTCACCGCCGATGTACAGGGCCGGGTTGCGGAGGTTGTCCGGGCCGTTGCCGTCGAAGGAGCCGCCGGCGACGTGGACGGTGGTCTCCAGGCGCGGGTCGTCGGCCACGTCGAACGTGCCGATCGAGCCGCGGGAGTGGCCGCCGAAGGCGATCTCGGCGGTGTCGACGTCCTGGTACAGCGGGCTGCTCGGGGCGGCGTTCTGGTCCTCGATCCAGTCCAGCGCGTCGACCATGTAGGCGCCGCTGCTGGAGGACACCTCGCTGTAGACCACGAACCCGTGCGAGGCCCACTGGCGCAGCATGTCCTCGTAGGCGGCCGGGTCGGACCCGGCGCCCGGACCCCAGACCAGGACCGGGTGGTCCACGCCGTCCCGGCCCGCGTCCGACGGGTACACCAGCCACCCGTCGTCGCCGGGACCGGCGGTGGTGTCGACGGTCACCGCGTACGGCCCCGGCGCGGTCACGTCGGTCACCGGGGGCAGCGAGCCGCCCGGGGGATCGGTCGGGCCGCCGCTCCCGCCGCCCTCGGCCTGCACGAGGACGTCGTCGACGGTCAGCGTCTCCAGGACGCTGCTCGCGTCCAGCGAGAACCGCAGCCGCACGCTGCGGCCGTCGACGGACGACGGCAGCCGGAACGACGCCGCGCCGGAGGCGGTGCGCGAGGACTCCAGCGTGGTGAACGCGCCGCCGTCGACGGAGTAGGCGACGGTGAACGCCTCGCCGAGGTCCAGCCCGGATGCCGTCCGGGTGTACGAGACGGAGATGCCGCTGTAGCCGGCCAGCGGGACGGACGCGGAGGTGAGGGTCGGGTCGGACAGCAGCGATCCGCTCAGGCGGGCGGCGCCGGTGCTCGCGCTGACGGAACCGGTCGGGGTGAAGGTGCCGAGCCCGCCGGAGAAGTTCTCGGCGTAGACCGGGGTCGCGGCGGAGGCGGGGGCGGAGAGGACGCCGGTGGCGCCCAGGGCCAGGAGGCCGGCGGACGCGGCGCCGAACAGGCGCAGGCGCCGACGGAGGCGGGACGACATGCGGGGATCCCTTCGTAGTGCCGGACGCCCGCGCGTGAGTGCCGCGGCCGGGCGTCGGAGGTCGGTGAGGAATCGGTACACGTCGAGTCAAGCGGGGCCGGGCGGGGTGCGAATCCGTGAAATCACCGGCCGCCGCGAGCGGTGCGGCCCCCGCGTCATGCCCCGAGGCCGCGCCCCCGCGCCCCGCGGCCTCGGTCAGCCGAGCAGGCGGCGCAGGTTCAGCCTGCCCCACAGCAGGCTCGCGGTGAAGGACAGGGTGACGACCGTCGCCAGGAGGGCGACCAGCAGCAGCCCGGCCGCCGGGCCGCCGAGGTCCGGCGACACCAGTGGCCGCACGATCTCCTCGACGAACAGCACGTGCACCATGTACGCGCCGAGCGCCGCGTCGGCCAGCGTCCGCAGCCGCGGGCGCCACGCCGCGGGCACCCGGACCCTGCTCACCAGCAGCAGCACGCAGACGGTCATCGCGGCGACGAACAGGTGCGCGTTGGGCAGCACGTAGTGGACCTGCGTGTTGTACCAGAGCGCCCCGGCCATGGTGCACGGCAGCAGGACGGCCAGGGGCCACCGCTTGCGCACGGCACCCGCCGGGAGGGCGAACAGCAGCGCGCCGCCGACCGCGTACACCAGCGAGTACGTGCCGAACCCCCAGGCCGCCGACGGTGTCCCGTGGCCCGTCACCTCGGCGATCGTGGTCAGCCCGCTCGGCAGCACGGCGATGGCGAGCAGCGCCGCGCCGAGCCCCCACGGGCGCTGCCCCGCCCTGACCAGCACCGCGAAGGCGAGCAGCATGATCACCGGGATGTAGGTGTACATGAACCACAGGTGGTAGGCGGGCTGCACCGAGGCGAAGAGCGAGTTCGCCGCCAGCTCCGTCACGGGCCGGTCGTTGCGGTCCCGCAGCCACGCCCAGACCAGGTAGACCGCCGTCCAGGCGAAGAGCGGGACCACGTTGCGGACCACCCGCCGCCACATGCGGGAACCGTCCCGGGGCGGCGCGCCGACCAGCACGGCCCAGCCGGCGATGGCGAAGTACATGGGGACGGCGAAGGCGTTGACGCCTTCGGCGAGGTGGCCCGCCCAGTACGCACCGGCGCCGTTCCCGGGGTCGTTGCCGGTGGCGTGGATGAACTGGGCGCCCACGTGGCCCAGCATGACGGTCGCAGAACAGATCAGCCGCATCAGATCGATGTCGAAGCGGTGTTCGCGCGCCGGGGCGGTGGGCTTCTCGGAGGTGACGCTGCCCCGTTGGAGCGGCATGCGTACGGCGGTGTCGTTCTGCACCGCGCAACTCTCGACGGAGCCGGTGTACGGGAGTTGACGTCGGGATGACGCCGCCGTGGCCGCTGGGTTGTCGGTCGGCCGTCCGCCGTTCACCCGCCGCGCACGGGTGGGGCGGCGGGGACGGGAGGTGCGCCGGGGAGTCAGTCCACCACGGAGCTGCGGCTCGTGTAGCGCAGGTCGTGGTACTCGGGGTGACGGTCGATCCAGCCCGCGTAGAACGGGCAGACGGGGAGCACCTTCTTGCCCTGGGCCCGGGCGTCGTCCAGGGAGGCGCGCACGAGCGCCGACCCGATGCCCTGTCCCTCGTAGGCCGGGTCGACCTCGGTGTGCGTGAAGGCGATCATGTCCGGCGTGCGGATGTACCGGGCGAGCCCCGCGACCCGCGTCCCGCCGTCGGCGTGGGCCTCCCAGCGCCCCTCCGGCCCCTCGGTGTCGGGGACGTTCCTGGTCTCGACGTGCATGGGAGCTCCTGGGTGCGTGGCGGACGGGCGGCCGGGTGTGCCGGGGCGACTGTACGGGACCGTCCCGGTGACCCGCCCGGCCGGTCCCGGACGTGCCGCCCGTCACAGGCTCGGCGCCCGGTCCCGCGTCCGCAACCGCACGGCGCCCGGCAGGGCGTGCGCGGGGCCGGGACGCGCATCCGTCCACGGTGCTGCGCCGGGCCGGGACGCGCATCCGTCCACGGCGCGCCGCGCCGGGTGCGCGCACCCGTTCGCCCGGTCCGTCCTCTGCCGGGAGGCCGGCGAACCGGACATCGTGCATCATCCTGCACATGAGCGACTCCGTGCCCCGCGGCGGCCCGGGCGGCGGACGGGCCCGCCGCCGGGTGACCGTCCACCGGGAGCGGATGACGGGCAGGGATCCGGCCGAGCCGGGCCGGACCGCCACGCCGCTCGAACTCCTGTTCGACCTCACCTTCGTGGTCGCGGTGGGCACGGCCGCCTCGCAGGTCGCCGAGATGCTGGCCGAGGGGCACCTGGGGGACGCGGTGACCGCGTTCGCGCCCGCGATGTTCGCGATCGTCCTCGCGTGGATCAACTACAGCTGGTTCGCCTCCGCCTTCAGCACCGACGACTGGCTCGACCGGGCGCTGACCATGGTGCAGATGACCGGGGTCGTCGTCCTCGCCCTCGGGCTGCCGGTGCTCTTCCACTCCGTCGAGGAGGGCGCCCACCTCGACCTGCGGCCGATCGTCGCCGGGTACGTCGTGATGCGCCTCGCCATGCTCCTGCAGTGGTGGCGCGCCGCCCGGGAGGCCCCTCGCTACCGGCGGGTGGCGCTCACCGACATGCGCTGGACGGCGCTCGTCCAGGTCGGCTGGGTCGCCCTCGCCCTCACCCGCCCCTCGCTCGCCGTCGCCCTGGCCGCCTTCGCGGTCCTCGCGGCGCTGGAGCTGCTGGTGCCGGTGTTCGCGCAGGGCGGCGCCGGCGGCACTCCCTGGCATCCGCACCACGTCGCCGAACGCTACGGACTCTTCGCCATCATCACGCTCGGGGAGGGCGTGGTCGGCACCGTCGCCTCGTCCGGCGAACTGCTCGGCGGCGCCGACGGCACGCACTGGACCGGTGACGCGGTCGCCGTCGTGATCGCCGGCGTCGGACTCACCTTCGGCATGTGGTGGGTGTACTTCACCGTCCCGTTCGGCGAGATCCTCGCCCACCGCCGCGGGCGTGGCTACCTCTTCGGCTACGGCCACATCCCGCTCTACGCGGCCGTCGCCGGGACCGGCGCGGGCCTGCACGTGGCCGGTCTGTCCCTCGACCACCACGCGAAGACCGGCGAGACGGCGGTGGTCCTGCTCCTGGCCCTCCCGACGGGCGTCTACCTGCTGACGATCCATGTGCTGCGCGCCCTGCTGCTGTCGTCCTGGGACCGGTTCCACCTGCTGCTGACGCTGCTGACCCTGGGCGTCCTGGCCGCCGCCGTCCTGCTGTCCGCGCTCGGCGCGGGGGTCGCCACCTGCCTGCTGGTGGTCATGGCGGCCTCCTTCGTCCCCGTCCTCGGCCACGAGACCACCGGCCGGCGCCACCGAGGCGGCCGGCTCCACCGCATCGACGCCGACCGCACGCCCTGACACCACCGCCCTGACACCACCGCACGGGCACCACGGCACGGGCATCACCGCACACCACCCCGCACACCGCCGGAGCGGCGGGCGGGGTGGCGCGGCGTCAGGGGAGCGGACGGGTGAAGAGGCTGCCCTGGCCTGCCGTCCCGGTGCCCGGTGCGGCGTGGCGCAGCCCGTACCAGAGGACGGCCTGGTTCGACGTGACGACCGGGACGCCGAGTTCCTGTTCCAGGGGCACCACGGCGGCCCGGGCGGGGAAGCCGCTGCCCGGTACGAGGACGCCGTCCGGGCGCGGGTGGTCCGGGTCGTGGAAGGCCTTCACGACCTGCTGGTGCACCTCCGCGGAGTCGATGGTCCAGTGGGCGCCCTCGTCGAAGGCGTTGTAGCGGGCGACGCCGTCCCACTCGGGGCCGAGCTCGAACTGCACCAGCCTGGTCCGTTCGACGCCCACCTCGCGCAGGTAGTCCCGCGTGGCCCGGAACGTCGGCTCGGTGAACCACGGGGGCATCACCAGCAGCGGTCGCCGCACACCGGACGCCCGCAGCGCGGCCGTGATGGCCGTCGCCGCCGTGTGGACGGGCGTCCCGTGCGCGTGGGCGGCGGCCGCCGCGGCGAACTCGGTGTCGAACGCGGGCCCCCCGAAGAAGCTGCTCGACCCGAAGCAGAGCGCGACGCTGTGCACGCCCAGCCGGCCCAACTGGTCCAGGCCGCGGACGACGTCGGGCGCGTTCGCGAGAGCCGCGGCGGGGCTGCCGACGTACTCGGTGTCGGCAGGCCGCGGGCACTCGAAACGGGCGGTGTGGACGGAGACCCCCTCCGGGGCCATGCGCCAGATCTCGGTCTCGGGCACCGGGTCGTTGTGGATGACGAGGATGCCCAGGCGGGCGGCGGCCGCGGCCATCAGCTCTCACCCGCCTTGGCGGGGGCCCGGACACCGTCCGCCCGGCCGCCCTCCACGGGGGCGCCGACCGCGCCGGCGCCGTCCGCGCCGCTCGCACCCGCCGCCGCGGCGCCGCCCGCCGGCTCGGCGTCCCGGTCCGGGGAGGCCGCGGCGTCCTGCCCGCCCGGCGTGAAACCCAGCCAGGCGAGCACCGCGCCGGCCACGGCGATCCCGCCGGCCAGCAGGAAGCCCGTACGGAAGGCCCCGTCGCCCGGGTCCGTGCCCAGGACGAGGACGAGGGCCGCCACGCCGAGGGCTCCGCCCGCGTACTGGGTGGTGGTCATCAGCGCACCGGCGACGCCCTGGTTGCGGTCGTCCACGTCGCGCGTGCCGCCGACGAACATGGTGGTGTAGATCATGCCGTGGCCGAGGCCGCTGACGATCAGGCCGGGCAGCATGCCCGTGAGGTAGCCGTGGTCGCGGGCGGAGAGGCCCAGCAGCAGGAGCCCGACCGCGCCGATCACGAAGGCCAGCGTCAGGCAGCGGCGCACGCCGAGGGGCCCCACCAGCTTTCCGGCGATCATGTTGCCGAAGGTGATGCACGCGGCGAGCGGCAGGAACGCGACGCCGGCGGCCAGCGGCGTGTAACCGCGGCCGTCCTGCAGGAGCAGCGTCACCAGGTAGAACTCGACGCCCGCCACGCTCGCCATGTACAGCGCCGAGGAGCCGCAGCCCATGACGAGGCTGCGGGTGCGCCGCAGCACCGGATCGACCAGCGGCTGCCCGCTGCCGCGCTCCCGCAGCCCGAACAGGACCAGCAGGACGGCCCCGGCGGCGAAGGAGCCCAGGGTCGCCGGCTCGGTCCAGCCGATGTCGGCGGCCAGGGTGAGGCCGAGGACGGAGACCAGCACCATGGCGGTGCACAGCACGGCGTTGAGGACGTTGAGGGCCGAGTGACGGCCGCCGTCGCTCCTCCCCGGCAGGAAGCGGGGGGCCGCCAGCACGCACAGCACCGCGAAGGGCAGGTTGACGAGGAACGTCCACCGCCAGGAGAGGGTGGTGAGCAGGCCGCCGATGACCACGCCGGCCGCCAGCCCGCTGGCGCCGACCGTGCCCCAGACCGCGAGCGCCCGGGTGCGCTCCCGTCCCGCCGGGAAGGTGGTGTTCACCAGGGCCAGCACCGACGGCTGGAGGCAGGCCGCGGCGACGCCCTGGGCGCCGCGGGCGATCAGCAGCAGCGCCGCGTTCGCCGCGATGCCGCCGAGCAGCGAGGCCACGCCGAAGAGGACCAGCGCGGCCATGAACAGCTTGCGGGCGCCGATCCGGTCGCCGACGCGGCCGCCGACGATCAGGAAGCCCGCGAAGAACACCGAGTAGGCGCTGACGACCCACTGCATGGCGCTGCCGGACAGCGTCAGCTCGGACCCGATCTCGGGCAGGGCGACGAAGATGATGGAGAAGTCGAGCGCGATGAGGAACTGGGCCGCGGAGAGGGTGATGAGGCCGCCGACGGGACTGCGCGTCGCCGTCGGCGCGGAGGACGGTGAGGGAGTGGACATGGGATCGATGACCGCCTGGTTCTTGTGTTCGTCTCGGGTGTGGGGAGGAGGGGGCGGGCCCGGGGAGCCGGTCGGCTCGCCGGGCCCGCCCGGTCAGGAGGGTGCCGGAGCCGTCGGGCGGAGGCGGACGGCCAGCGCCTGTTCCAGCGCGCCGACCGTGTCCGCCACCAGCCCGGCGCCCGCCTCGGTCAGCTGCCGCTCGGAGGCCACCCCGTAGGAGACGCCGACCGCCGTCATGCCGGCCGCCGACGCCATCCGCATGTCGTCCACGGCGTCGCCGACGACCAGGCACCGCTGCGGCGCGATGCCGACCGACCGGGCCGCGAGCAGCGCGAGGTCGGGGTGGGGCTTGCCGCGCGGAGCCATGCCGTGGCAGACCACGGCGTCGAACTCCCCGGCGAGACCGGCGGGTTCGAGGAGCTCCAGGGCGCTGGACCGGATCTTGCTGGTGCAGATCGCGGTCCTGGTGCCCTCGGCGCGCAACCGGCCCAGCAGCTCCGGCACCCCGGGGAAGACCAGGTCGGCGGCGTGCGGCACCACCTCCTGGCGGAACATCTCGCGGAAGAGCGCGACCGCCTCGGCCACCCGCGGGTGGTCCTCGGGCCGCCCGGTGAGGGCGGCGAAGACGGCGGTGAGCGGCCGGCCGACGGTGGCGCGCACCCGGTGCTCCGGGACCGGCGGGTGGCCGGTGAGCTCCAGCACCCGGTGGAGCACCCGGGCGATGGCGCCCGGGGTGTCCAGCAGGGTGCCGTCGAGGTCGAACAGGACGGCGGCGGGTGTGCCGTGGCGCGTCATGCCCGGGCTCCCGCCCGCTCGGCGAGCTCGAGGGAGAACTGCGTGGCGAACTCGCCGGCCAGGGCCGCGGTCGACAGCAGCACGGACCGGTTGGCGTCCGCGGTGCGGCCCTGGGTCGCCTGCGCTATCGCCTTCAGGATGTACGGGGTGATCGCGGGGCCGGTGACGCCGGCGGCCTTCGCCCGGGCCGTGGCGTCCTCGAGGGCGGCCTCGATGTCCGCGGAGGGGATGCCGTCGGCCTCCCGGATCGGATGGGTGACCAGGGCCGAGGTGGCCGTGCCGGTCCGCCAGTGGTTGAGGACGACGGCGGCGATCTCCCGCAGGTCGTCCAGCCGGTGCGGGTTGCGCACCCCGCTGCTGACGCTCAGGTAGGCGGGGAAGTCGTCGCAGCGGTAGCCGATCACGGGGATGCCGGCCGTCTCCAGCCACTCCAGGGTCCAGGCGGGGTGCAGCATCGACTTGGCCCCGGCGCAGACCACGGCGACCCGGCTCCGGGTGAACTGCACCAGGTCGGCGGAGATGTCGAAGCTGTACGGGGCGTCGCGGTGCACACCGCCGATGCCCGCGACCGCGAAGACCGGGATGCCCGCCAGCTCCGCCGCGACCAGGGAGGAGGAGACGGTGGTGGCGCCGAGGCCGCCGCGCGTCAGGGTGAGGGACAGGTCACGGGTGCTGACCTTGGGCACGTCGGGGGAGGAGGCGAAGAGCTCGAGCTGTTCCTTGGTCATGCCCACCCGGATGCGGCCGTCCAGGACCGCGACCCGGGCGGGGACCGCGCCGGCCGAGCGGACCTGCGCGTCGATGTCGAGCGCCAGGTCGAGGTTGGCGGGGTACGGCAGTCCGTGCGGGATGGCCGAGGACTCCAGGGCGACGACCGGCCGCCCCTCGTGGAGCGCCTCGCGCACCTCCTCGTCGATGTCCAGCAGGGCGGGGTCGGCGGCGGGCGCCGTGGCGGTGGTGTTCATGGGGGCTCCTCGACGGGTCAGTTGCTCAGGACGGACGGGGGGACGGCCTCGGAGGCGAGCGAGCCGCCGGAGACGGTGCCGGTTCCCTCGAGGAACCGCGGGTGCGCCCGGCGCATCGACGTCATGACGAACTCGTACGGCAGGTCGTCGAAGGCGCCGTGGTCCTTGAGGAACTCCATGGCGCCGCCGTTGCCGTGCGGGTGGTGGAGGCTGTCGGACAGGCCGTCGAACTCCAGGGGCCGCATGCCGTACAGCCGGCAGAGCAGCTTGTTGAAGACGGGGGTGGCCTTCACCCAGCGGCCCTCCAGGTGGATCTGGGTCAGGCCGTGGAAGAAGACCTCGCCGCCGATGTGCTCGATCAGGCGGGGTGAGGCGAGGTGGTTGCGGACGTCGCCGTACACCAGCCGGGACGGGATGCCCAGGGCGCGGACGGCGGCGGCGAACAGGACCGACTTGTGCAGGCAGAAGCCGGACCTGAGGGTGGCGGTGCTGGACGCCTTCAGTCCCTCGCGGGACAGGTCGGCGCCGTACACCTCGTAGTGGACGGTGTCGCGGACCGCGTAGTACAGCTTGACCGCGTTGAGGCGGCGGTCGGCCGAACGGTCCTCGACGACCTCGTCGATGAAGTTCTGCACCGCCTCGGACTGGTGGTCGAGGAACTCGGTCGGGGCGGTGAGGTGGCTGAGCAGCTCGGTCATGTGCTCGTTCCCTGGTCAGAGGCCGAGGAGGCTGGCGATCCGGGTGCGCTGGATCTCGCTGGTCCCGGAGTAGATGGTCCCGGCGACGGAGTCGCGCAGTGCGCGCTCGACGCCGTGGCCGGTGAGCACACCGCGTCCGCCGTGGATGCGGACCGCGTCGAGGGCGTTCTGCACGTTCGCCTCCGACACGACGGTCTTGGTGGCGGCGAGGTCGACGGCGGCGTCCTGCCCGGACTCCACCTTCCTGCCGGTGTCGCGCAGCCACTTCCGGGCGGTCTCGGTGCGGATCTGCATGTCGGCGATCTTGTGGGAGATCGCCTGGTACTTGCCGATGGGCCGGCCGAACTGCTGCCGCGCCCTGGCGAAGCGGATGGTCTCCTCCAGCCGGCGCGTCATCTCGCCGAGCGTGATGGAGAACGAGAAGAGCACTTCCCGCTTCATGACGTGGTCGAGGGCGAGGAATCCGGCGCCCTCCCCGCCGACCCGGTGGGTGACGGGCACCCGCAGGTCCTCGAAGGCGAGCGTGCCGACGGGGCTGGTGCGCAGCCCCATCTTGTCCATGGCGGGGCCCACCACCAGGCCGGGCGTGCCGGCCTCGACCAGCAGGCAGGTGAGGCCGAAGGGACCGGGCGCGCCGGTGCGGACGTAGAGCAGGAACAGGTCCGCGACCGGCGCGTTGGTGATGAACATCTTCCCGCCGTTGACGACGTAGTGGTCGCCCTCGCGCACGGCGGTGGTGGAGATGTTCATGGCGTCGGAGCCACCGGACTCCTCGGTGATGGCGTGCGCCGTGATCAGGTCGCCGGAGACGATCTTCGGGAGGTAACGCTCCTTCAGCTCGTCGGAGGCGAAACGTTCCAGCGGCACGCCGACGGACACGATCTGGGTGGAGACCGAGAAGGACAGGCCGGAGTCGCGCGAGACCCGGCCCAGTCCCTCCAGGGCGAGCATGGTGTCGGTCAGCGACCTGCCGTGCCCGCCGTAGGCCTCGTCGAAGGGGACCCGCAGGATCCCGGTCTCCTGGACGGCGGACCACTTGCGCCGGGAGAACTCGGCCCGGCCGTCCAGTTCCTCGACGTCGGCGTTGAGCCGCTCGGCCCAGGGAGTCGTCAGGTGCAGGAGGTCGTGCTGCGGTGCTCGGTCGGACATGGGCGGTACTCCTCTGTACTCCTCGAAGCGGGGCCGGTGGCTCGGTGCCGGGATCAGTACTGCGAGAAGCCGTCCTCGGACAGGGTGTGGCGCTCGTTTCCGACGATCGGCGGGTTGAACACCGAGACCAGGTGCAGGTCCTCGTAGTCCGAGGCGATGAGGTAGTGCGGGTCGTGCTGGTCGAGGACGTAGATCGTGCCCGGAACGATCTTGTGCCGGGTGCCGTCCTTCTCGACCACCTCGCCGGAGCCCTCGACGCAGTAGCAGGCCTCCAGGTGGTTGCGGTACTGCAGGGCGCTCGTGGTGCCCTGGCGCACCAGGGTCACGGCGAAGGCGAAGCCCATACGGTCGGCCTCCACCAGGAGACGGTGGCTGGTGCCGTTGCCCCACTCGACGGGAACGACGTCGTCGACGCTACGGGTGAACACAGGAACTCTCCTTCGGTGTTGGTGTTGGTGTGCGGTGCTGGGTGCGGCGTACGGGGTGGTGCGTGCGGGTCGTGGGTACGGGGTGGTGGGTGGCGCTGCCGGGTGGGTGTCAGGCCGCGACGGGCTTGGCGTGCCGGCGGATCAGCCCGGTGATCGCGGCGATGGTGCGGAAGTCGTCCGGCGCGATGTCGATGTCGTCCATCGGCACCCGGTAGGCGGTCGCGATGTGCGAGACCAGCCGGACCAGGCCGAGGCTGTCGATCACCCCGGCGGCGGCGAGGTCGTAGTCGTCGGTGAGCTCCGAGACGTCCTCGCCCGCCAGGAACTCGGCGGCGATGTAGGCGCGGATCTCGTCGGCCGTGCGCCGGTCGTCGGTGTGCCGGTCGTCGGTGCGCTGGGGGGTGGTCATGCGGTCGTGGTCTCCTTCATGCGGTCGGCCCGGATCCGGTTGCGGTCGGGCTTGCCCGTGGACGTGCGGGGCAGAGGGTGGTCGGTGATGTGGACGGACGCCGGAACGGCGTGCCGGGGCAGCCTGGCGCCCGCGAAGGCGCGCAGGCCGAGTCCGGTCAGCGTGGTGACGGGGCGCCGGGTCACCACGGCGTGCAGCCGGACGCCGGCCCGCTCGTCGGGAAGGGCGACGACGACGGCCTCGGCCACCTCGGGGTGCGCCCCGATGACGGCCTCCACCTCCTGGAGGTTGGTGCGGATGCCGCGCACCTTGACCTGCCAGTCGGCGCGCCCCTCCAGACGGACCAGGCCGTCCGCGGACCGGACGACGAGGTCACCGGTCCGGTAGTAGGTCCGGCCGTCGATCTCGGTGAACGCCGCCTCGTTGAGGGAGCTCTGGAGGTAGCCGTCGGTCTGGAACGGCGTCGACACCAGCAGCTCCCCGTGGCCCGGGCCGTCCAGGACGGCTCCGTCGGCGTCGACGACCAGGGCGCTCACCCCGGGCAGCGGGCGGCCGATCGGCATCCGCTCCCCGGCCCCCGCCCCGGCCCCGTCGCGGGAGACCTCGTGGGCGAACGAGTCGTTGGTCTCCGTGCAGCCGAACACGTTGTGCAGCCTCGCTCCGGGGAACGCGGCGAACACCGCGGGCAGCAGATCGGCCGGCATGGCCTCCCCGGTGAACACCGCCTGCCGGACCGCCGGATACACGCCGTCGGCGTCCCGGGCCAGCAGCCGGTGCAGCAGGGGCACGCCCTGGACGAAGCTGACGCCCCGTTCCGCGACCAGCGAGCGCAGGTGGCGGGCGTCCGCGGCGTGCTCCTTGCCGACGAGCACGACGTGGGCGCCGAGCCGCAGGAACGTCCACAGGTCCAGCAGCGCCAGGTCGAAGTTGAGGGGGGCGTAGGAGAGGGCGACGTCGTCGGCGCCCAGGCCGAAGGCGTCGGCGGCCCAGTCGGCGAACGCGGTGAAGCCGTCGACGGGGATGGGCACGATCTTCGGAGTTCCGGTGGAGCCGGAGGTGGTGAGCAGCAGCCGGGTGCGGGCGGGGTCGGGCACCGAGAATCCCGCCGCCTCGGCCTCGTCCGGCTCGACCGGCTCGGCCGTCAGGCCGGCCCGGTCGTCGGCCCGGAGCAGCAGGCGGGACCGGGCCCGCCTGCTCAGCCGGGCCAGCGCCTCCACGCCGAGGTCGGGCGAGGGGACGAGCGCGACCAGCCCCTGCCGGAACACCGCGAGGAGCAGGGCGACGGTCTCCGGCGACTTGTGCGCCGGCACGCAGACGGTGGCGCCGGCTTCCAGCGGCAGTCGCCGCAGGTGTTCGGTGAACGTCCGGGTGAGGTCGTCCAGCTGCCGGTAGGTGAGGCTCCGGTGACAGCAGGACAGGGCCACCCGGTCGGGATGTCTGTCTCGGTGCGCGCCGACGGCGTCGGCCAGTTGCGGTGACGGCACGGGGGCTGCCTTCCGACGGTGGGGGACGAGGGATGCGGCCGGCTGCGAGGGTCCGCTGTCGGGACCCGAGCCGGGCGTTGACCACGGCCATCACTGTGTGGATCGGGCAGGGATGTCACAAGCGCCGTTCCGGATCCTCATCAGGTCCACGACAGTCCGTCAGGTCGGCGAGGCGCACGGCCGTGCGGGGACGCCGCGGTGGTGGCCGGCCCACCACCCGGGACCCCGTCGGAGCGGGCGCCACCGGTGTCCGACGGCGGGGTGACGGTGGTCCGGCCACCACCGCGGCGGCCCGAGAGGGTCCTGGTGACACCTCCTCGCGGAGGGCGGTCACTGGGCAGTCTGGGACGCGTCGGAGTCGGCCGTGCGAGAGGCAGGGTGACCATGAGCGCAACGTTTCCCGGTGGAGCCTGGGCGGACCCCGGGTGGGCCGCCGTCCACGAGTCGACGGACGTCGTCGCGGAACTGTCCGCCGCCCTCTTCCCGGGGGCGTTGCGCAGGAAGGACCAGCGCTGGTGGGCCGAGCAGTACGTGCGCGGGCTGCTCCGCGCCGACGGCCGCAAGTCGGTGCGCCGGATCGCCTCCGCCGTCGGCGGCGGTGCGGCCGAGCAGAGCCTGCACCACCTCATCTCCGCCTCCACCTGGACGTGGACGCCGATGCGGGAGGCACTGGCCCACCACCTGCAGGAGGTCGTGCCGCCGACCGCCTGGGTGGTGCAGCCGATGGTCATCCCCAAGGTGGGCGAGCACTCGGTGGGCGTCGGCCGGCACGTCGCGCCCGGCCCCGGCCGGCCGGACAACGGCCAGCAGGCGTTCGGCCTGTGGTTCGCCTCCGAGCGGTCGAGCGCCCCCGTCAACTGGCGGCTGCACCTGCCGGGCGGCTGGCTCCGCGACCCGGAGCGGCGCCGGAGGGCCGAGATCCCCGACGGGACGGCCGAGGAGACGCTGGAGGAGTGCGCGGCGGCGGTCGTGCGGGACACGCTGCGGTGGGGGCTGCCGCGCCTGCCCGTGGTGCTGGGGGCGACGGGCCCCGACCCGGGCGCGACGTTCCGGCGGTACCAGGCCGCCGGGGCGCCGCTGCTGGTGCGGATCCCGGGCTCCGCCCCGGTCACCGTGCGCGAGCCGTCGCTGCCGGGCTACGGCGCGGGCCCACTGAGCGCGCAGCGCGTCACCGACTCGGTCAGAGCGCTGCGCCGCCCCGTGCGCTGGACCGACCCGTCAGGCGGTCAGGAGTCCGTGCGCCATTCACTGGTGGTGGGGGTGCCGGTGGTCCTGCCCCGGACCGGCGAGCACCGCGGACGTCCGGGGCTGCTGCTCGGCGAGTGGAGCGACCCGGGCCGGCCGCCGACGGAGTTCTGGCTGACCGACCTGGAGGGCACCCCGCCCCCGGTCCTGCTGCGCCTGGCCAAGCTGGCCCGGCGGGCGGCCTGGGACTGCGCCACCACGGGGTCGGAGGTCGGGCTGCGGGACTTCGTGGGCCGGTCGTTCAACGGCTGGCACCGGCACACCACGCTGGCCTCGGTGGCCTACGCCGCCCGGGTGCTCGCCGACGCGGACTACGGGGTGCCCGAACCGGTGGAGGCCCACAGCGCCTGACCGGGCGCCGCGGCGCCGTCGCCCTCGGCCAGCAGGTGCCGGGTGCGGTGCAGCCGCAGCGCCAGCTGCACCTCCAGCGCCCGGGCGGGCTCCTGCCAGTGCGGGCCCAGCAGCTCGGTGATCCGCTCCAGCCGCCGTGACACCGTGTTCGGATGGACGTGCAGCAGCTCCGCCGCCCGCGTGGGACTGCTGCCGGAGGCGAAGTACGCCTCCAGCGTCCGCACCAGCTCCGTCGACTGCTGGCGGTCGTACTCCAGCACCGGCCCGATCGCCGAGCCGACGAACCGCGCGACGTCCTGCTTCTCGGACAGCAGCAGCCCCAGGAAGCCGAGTTCGTCCGGCGAGGCGGTACCGCCGGTGCCGTCCAGCGCGGTGAGCGTCTCCAGGCACCGCTGGGCCTCCCGGTAGACGTGCCGGACCTCGTCCGGCGCGGCGGTGGGCCCGGCCGCGCCCGCCGTCACCGGATGGCCGAGCACCGCGGACAGCTCCCGCTGCACCGACCGGGCCGCGCCGGCCGGATCGTCACCGGGGAGCAGGAGCACGATGTGGCCGCCGTCGACGTACTTGAGCCCCGACAGCCGCTGCGCGTACGCCGCCGCCCAGGCGTTGGCCCGGCTCTGCGAACCCCCCTCGGGCCGCGCCACGACGACGACGTGCGGCTCGCCGAGGTCGACCGCGAGGCGGCGGCCCCGGGCCGCGAGCTGGCCCCGCGGCAGCTGGGAGACGTGCAGCAGGTCGTGCAGCAGCTCGTCCCTGACCTGTCCCTCGGCCACCGCCGTGCCGCGCTGCAGCAGCAGGTGGACGGCGACGGCCTGGGCGGCCAGGTCCAGCAGCCGCTCCTGCTCCTCGGACGGGGCCCGCGCACCGCACAGCACCAGGGTGCCGAGGTTCTCCGTACCGCCGGTGACCGGGCCGGCCAGCAGCACACCGCCCGCGCCGTCGTCACCCCTGACGAGCCCGTCGGTGGCCCGCGCGTCCAGGCAGACCCGGTCGACCGCGGGGTGGTCTACGCGAGTTGAGCCGGGGCCCGAAAAAAGAGCCGGGAGGTCCGGCGTGTGCGCGAGGTGCTTGTCGACGGGATCGCGCAGCAGCAGCGCCCCGCCCAGTTCGGCCGCCGCCCGCTCCATCAGGGCGTCCAGGTCGCCCCCGCCCAGCGCCTGGTGGAGCAGGCTCCGGTGGACCCGGTGCAGCCGGTGCGCCGCGGTGGAGGACTCCTCGGCCCGCGTGACCTCGCCCGCCAGCGAGGCGACCTCGGTGCGGGTCCGCTCCAGCAGCCGGGTCCGCTCGATGGCGACGGCCGCCAGGTCGGCCAGCGAGGTCATCAGCGAGATCTCGTCGGGCAGGAAGTGCCGGACGTTGCGGTCCGCGCCGTAGAGCACGCCCATCGTCGCGTTCTCGTACCGCAGCGGGATCGCCATCACGGCCCGCAGCCCCTCGGACCGCACGACGTGGTCGATGGCCTCGTCGTGGGTGAAGGTGTCGTCCCTCATGTAGTCGGGCGTCCAGAAGGGGGCGACCCGCTGCCGGGCCTGCCAGCCCACCCCGCCGCCGCTCGACACCAGGAACCCGACCGTGATCGCCGAGGCGTACCCGTCCGCGGCCTGCACACGGGAGGACCCGTCCTCGGCGAGCATGCTCACCCAGGACATGTCCAGGCCCATCAGCAGGCGGGTCCTGCGGGTGATGACGGTCAGCAGGCTGTCCAGGTTGTAGGGCTGCGTCAGGTCGCGGGCGGTGTCGACCAGCGCGGACAGCCCGGCCTCGCGCTGCTGACGCCGGGCGAACAGCTGCCTGACCTCCAGCGAGCGGTTCTTGGCGGCGGTCACCGACGCCAACGCGTCCTCGCCGGCGCCCTCCCGGGCCGCCTCCCGGACCAGCTCCTCGAAGTGCTCGACGGGCGCCTCCCTGGCCAGCAGGTCGAGCATGGCGAGCGCGTACCTCTCGAGCAGTCCCTCACTGGCCGGCATCCTGCGGCTCCCCCCAGGCAAAGGTGCGAGATCGAGGGAAAGCTAGATCAGATGCTTGTCAGGGGTCAACCGGACCTCTGCCCCTCACGGGGATAAGGCCAGTTCACGCGCACGACGGTGGCGCGATCACCCCCGTGGCCACCATCCGTTGTCGTCCGGGCACCTTCCGTCACTCACCTCCCTCCCGTCAGGCTCGGCACCACAGGCGTCGCACGGTGCGACGCCACCGAACGGAACGGAACAGTGGAGACCCTCATGCCGAACACATCGCAGGTGCAGGACTACCGGCGTTCGCTCGAGCGCAGCCGCCAGTCCCTCGTCCGCGCGGACCGGCCCTCCGTCTTCACCCTTGCCGGGCGGCAGTGGGACCTCCTCGACGAGGTGTTCGCGCCCCTGTACTCGCCGTCCACCGGCGTCGCCCTGGACCTGCTCGGACTCACCGGGCCCACCGGCGACCGGACGCACCGGGGCTCGTTCCTGGAGATCGGCTGCGGCACGGGCGCCATCGCGGTGACCGCGGCGCTCTCCGGCCACGGCCCCGTCGTCGCCTCGGACATCAACCCCCAGGCGGTCCGCAACGCCGCCGTCAACGCGCGCCGCCACGAGGTGACCGACCGGGTCACCGCCGTGCACGGCGACCTGTTCTCCGGGCTCGCCGACGACGAGCGGTTCGACACCGTCTTCTGGAGCTCGAACTACGTGCTCGGCCCCGACCACTACCAGTACGAGTCGGACCACGAGCGCGCCTACGTCGACGCCGGATACCGGTCGCACCGCGGCTACCTGGAGCAGGCGCCGCTGCGGACGACGCCCGGCGGGCGGGCCCTGCTGCACTTCAGCAGCCGGGGCGACCACTCCCTGCTGTCCCGCATGGCCGCCGAGGCCGGCCGCGAGCTGCGCCTGCTGGACAGCCGCACGGTCCGGGAGGGGGAGTACGGCGACGACCTCGTCGAGCACGTGCTCCTGCAGATCGTGCCGGCCGCCTGACCGGCGCCTGACCGGCGCCTGACCGCCGCCCGACCGCCGACCGGTCCGGCCCGATCCGGCCCGGGCCGACCTGATCCGGCCCGAGCCCTCAGCCGACCTGAGCCGACCTGAGCTGACTCGAATCGACCGACTCGACCCCACCGACTCGACTCGACCCGACGAGGGAATCACGTCCATGCGCACCCTGCTCGTCGACAACTACGACTCCTTCACCTACAACCTGGTCCACCAGATCGCGCGCGTCACCGGCGAGGAGCCGACGGTCGTCCGCAACGACGATCCGCACTGGCACCCCGGTCTGCTCGCGGACTTCGACAACGTCGTCGTCTCACCGGGACCCGGCACCCCGGAACGCGCCGCCGACTTCGGCATCTGCCGGGAGATCGTCGAGCGCGCCGAGCTCCCGCTGCTCGGCATCTGCCTCGGCCACCAGGGCATCGGCCTGCTGCACGGCGCGAGCGTCGGCCGCGCCCCGAGACCCCGGCACGGGCAGACCTCGCCCGTCCTGCACGAGGGCGCCGGGCTCTTCGCGGGACTGCCCTCGCCGTTCGAGGCGGTGCGGTACCACTCGCTCGCCGTGACCGGCCTCCCGGAGCACCTGGAGGTCACCGCCTGGACGCCCGACGGGGTGGTCATGGGCCTGCGGCACCGCGAACGGCCGCTGTGGGGCGTCCAGTTCCACCCCGAGTCCATCTGTTCCGAGTACGGCGACGAACTGCTGGCGAACTTCTTCGCGCTGTCCCGCGCGGGCGCCGGCCGCCGCCGGGCCCCTGCCACCGGTGCGTCGGCATCCCCGACGGCGCCCGCCGGTGCCGCTGCCGCCACCCCGGCCCGTCCCCTGCGGGTCCTGAGCGCGCGGGTCCCCACCCCCTGCGACGACGAGATCCTCTTCGAGCGGCTGTTCTCCGACGGCGACCACGCGTTCTGGCTGGACAGCAGCCGCCGCGACGAGCAGGGCCGGTTCTCGGTCATGGGCGACGCCTCCGGACCGCTGGCCCGCGTCGCCACGGCCGACGTCGCCACCCGCACCGTCACCGTGCGCTCGGCGACGTCCGAGGAGACCGTCGAGGGCCCGTTCCTCCAGTGGCTCGACCAGGACCTCGCCTCCCTCGACGTCGACGTGCCGGACCTGCCCTGCGACTTCGCCCTCGGCTGGACGGGCTACCTCGGCTACGGGCTCAAGGCCGAGTGCGGCGGGCTGCCCGGCCACCGCGCCGAGGAGCCCGACGCCGTGATGGTCTTCGCGGACCGGGCCCTGGTCCTCGACCACCGGACCGGCACCACCCACCTGCTCGCCCTGGCGGAGGCAGGCGCGACCCGCGACGCCCGGAACTGGCTCGACGACACCCGCCGGCGGCTCGCCGCACTCGCGGGCGCCGCCCCGCCCGGCCGCCCCGAACCCCCCGCCGCCCCGGGCCCGGTGCGGCTGCGTCACGACCGCGAGGCCTACCTCGGCCTCGTCGGCGCGTGCCAGGAGGAGATCGCCGCCGGGGAGAGCTACGAGATATGCCTCACCAACATGGCCGAGGTCCACGGCGACCTCGACCCCTGGCAGGCGTACCGCTTCCTGCGGCACACCAGCCCCGCCCCGTTCGGCGCCCTGCTCCGGTTCGGCGACCTGTCCGTGCTGTCGACCTCTCCCGAACGGTTCCTGCGGATCTCGTCCGACGGGATCGCCGAGTCGAAGCCCATCAAGGGCACCCGCCCCCGCGGCTCCACCCCCGCACAGGACGCCGCCCTCGCCGCGGACCTGCGCACCCACGAGAAGGACCGCGCCGAGAACCTGATGATCGTCGACCTGGTCCGCAACGACCTCGGCCGGTGCGCGGAACCCGGCACCGTGCGCGCCGACCCGGTCTTCGCCGTCGAGAGCTACGCCACCGTCCACCAGCTCGTCAGCACGGTGACCGCCCGGCTGCGCCGCGACAGCAGCGCGGTGCGCTGCCTGCGCGCGGCCTTCCCCCCGGGGTCGATGACCGGTGCGCCGAAGGTCCGGACCATGGAGATCATCGACCGGCTGGAGAACGGCCCGCGCGGGGTGTACTCCGGGGCCGTCGGCTACCTCTCCCTCTCCGGCGCGGCGGACTTCAGCGTGGTCATCCGCACCGCCGTCGCCACCCCCGGGCGGCTGCGGTACGGGGTGGGCGGCGCGGTGGTGGCCCTGTCCGACCCCGAGGCGGAGTTCGAGGAGACCGTCGTCAAGGCGGCCCCGCTGCTCGCGCTGGCCTCCGCCACCGCCCGGGACCTCTCGGACCCGGTGCGCGTCCCCGCGCGGTGACGCCGCCGCCCTCACGCCACCGCGGTGACGCCCCCTCCCTGACGCCACCGCGGTGACGCTCCGCCCCGACGCCGCGGGCCCGGTCCGGTCAGCCGAACCGGGCCCGCAGCAGGTGCGCCCCGACCGCCTCCACGTCCACGTCCCGCTCCGCGAGCAGCCGCAGCGCCAGCGCGGACTGCGCGTGCCGGCCCATCAGGGTGTCGCCCTCCAGGTTGTCCCTGCGGGCCGCCGCCTCCGCGGTCTCCACCGTCATCACGTGCGCGGTGTTCCAGCTGACCAGGGACCGGACCTGCTCGGGCCGCGTCACCGACCACAGCAGCATGGGCGGGCGGGTGCCGGCGTTCCGCAGCGGCTGCCAGTTCCCGCACGACAGCGCCGTCTCCCGCGCCCGGTACAGGAGCCGGGCGGTCGCCAGACCCGCCGTGTCGCGCAGCCCGCTCGCCGCACCGCGGGGGAGCCGGTCGAGCCGGGCGTTCACCTCCGCGTCGAGCAGCCCCGGATCGCTGGAGGCGGCCACCCCGAGGCTCTTCAGTTCCACGCCGCGGGCCAGGGCCCGCTCCAGTCCGGCGCGCTGGGCCTCCAGCACGGCGTCGTACTGCCGCACCGAGAACACCGACGTGCACTCGACACCGATGCCCTCCGCGAGACAGTCCGTCACGGCGGCGATCCCGGCGGGGCTCGCCGGGACGCCGATCAGCAGGTTCGGCCGGTCCACCGCGCTCCACAGCGCCCGTGCCGCCGCCACCCAGGTCGCCGGATCGTCCACCCGCTCCCAGGCCGTGGCGGCGAGGGTCACGAAACCGCCGTCCGCCCGCAGCGCGTCGCACGCGGCGCGGACCGCGCCGTACGCCGCTCCCAGCGGCATCCGGATGCCACGGAAGCCCCACGCCACGGCGTCGAGCACCGACGTGTCGTCCCACGGTGAGACCGCCCACCAGGGCGAGACCCCCTCGGCGGCGAGCTTCCTGAAGAGCCTCCTAGCTTCTACCGTCATCACGCTCCGAAGCTATGCCCGCCCCGGCCGGCAGGTCGATCGCATCCCGCAGACGCTGTCAAGTCCGCCTCACCCTTGTCAGGTCGGGCGGGCGCCGCCGGAACACGGAGGAGCCGCCGCACCCTCTCACCTCCGCGGGAGCGCGGATCGGAGGGGGTACGGCGGCTGGGGGCCGGACGGCGTCCCGGCGGCGCGGGCGGAGCGCGGCCGTCAGGCGTGGAGCAGGAGCTCCAGTTCGGACGGCAGGTCCCTGGCGCCCTCGTGCCGCCGGGGGGCGTCGCGGAGTTCGAAGACCCACCGGTGGGACGGGGCGCAGCCGAACGTCCGCTCGCAGAGAGCGGGGAGGGAGAGTTCGGCACTGACCGCCGAGTCCCAGACGAGGGCGAGCCCCTGGAGGTCCGCCGTGGGTTCCGTGATCCACTGGCCGCTCCGCAGCCCGGGGAACTCGTCGGTGAGCGGACCCGGATCCTCGAGTCGGGCGCCGGCGGTTGCGGACGGGTGCGGTCCCGGTGCGCCGACCGCTGCGGTGCGCCGCTTGTCCCACCAGGCGATGACGACGTGCATGGAGCCTCCAGCTGCAGCCTGTGTGTCGTGCGAGTGAGCGTGGTGTCGCCGTCGACACCCCTGCATGGATGCGGTCCCCCGGCGGGGCGTCGCCGGTCAGAGCTGGGAGCCGCCGGTGGCGTCGACGACCTGCCCGGTCACCCAACGGGCCTCGTCGGAGGCGAGGAAGGCGACCACGTCGGCCACGTCCTCGGGACGCCCGACCCTGCCGAGGGCCGACAGGTCGGCCGCGGCCTTCTCGGCCGCCTCGTTGCCGCGCAGCCAGGCGGCGTTCATGTCCGTGTCGATGATGCCGGGCGCCACCGCGTTGACCGTGATGCCGCGGCCGCCGAGGGCCTTGGCGAGGGTGAGGGTGAAGGCGTCGACGGCGCCCTTGGTCATGGCGTACGCGATGATGTCGGTGAGCGCGATCCGGGTGGCCCCGGAGGAGACGTTGATGATCCGCCCGCCGTCCCGCAGGCGCTTGAGTCCCTGCTGCGTGAGGAAGAACGGCGCGCGCATGTTGACCGCGACGGCCTCGTCGAACGCCTCGACCGTGGTCTGGTCGATCTCGCCCCGCGGCGTGATGCCGGCGTTGTTGACCAGGATGTCGAGGCCGACGTCGCCGGAGTGCTCCAGGATCTGGCGGTCGAATCCCTCCCAGAGGGTCTCCACGTCACCGGGGCTGCCCAGCTCGGCGCGGACCGCGAACGCGGTTCCGCCCGCGGCGCGGATCGCGCCGACGGTCTCCTCGGCGGCCGCGGTGTCGCGTCCGTAGTGCACGGCCACCACCGCGCCGGCGCCCGCGAGCCGTTGGGCGATCGCCCGCCCGATCCCCCGGCTGCCACCCGTCACCAGTGCCGCCTTGCCCGCAAGCGCACCCATGACCTCTCCTTTTCCCCTGTCGAAGTTTTTTGTAGCGATGACTACGCAAATACTCTACATCAATTCTCTAGCGATCGCTGTAAAATTCAGGTCATGACGACGACGGCGAAACGCGGCAGGCCGCGCAGCTTCGACCGGGAGGCGGCGCTCGTACGGGCCACGCTGATGTTCTGGCAGCACGGGTACGAGGGCACGTCCATCTCCGACCTGACCACCGCCATGGGGATCTCACCGCCGAGCCTGTACGCCGCCTTCGGCGACAAGCGCGCGCTCTTCGCCGAGGTCGTGGAGCGCTACGGCGGCTCCTTCGGCGCGTTCATGGAGAGCGCGCTGGACGGGGAGGACGACCCCCGCGCGGGCTTCGCGAGGATGCTGGACGAGGCGGCGGTCTCCTACACCTCTCCGGAGCACCCCGCGGGCTGCCTGGTCATCAGCGCGGCGACCAACTACTCCCCGCAGACGGCCGACGTCGAGCGGACCCTGCGCGAGCGCCGGGTGGCGAACGTGCGCTCCTTCGAGACGCGGCTGAAGGACGCCGAGGCCGGTGGATCGCTCCCCGAGGGGACCGACACCCGGGCCCTGGCGGTGTACTTCGCCGCGGTCGTCCAGGGGATGTCGCAGCAGGCGCGGGACGGGGCGACCACGGCCGAGCTGCGGCGCGCGGCCGAGTACGCCATGGCGGCCTGGCCCGAGCCCTCGGCCTGAGGCATCCCCGCCCGCCGCCGGGCCACCGCCGGGCCGCCCGCCGGCCGGGGCACCGCCCAGGCCGGGGCCCGGGTCGCCGCGAGGGCGGCGGCCGTACGCCGGCCCGCACCCCCGGCTCCTCCCGGCTCCCCCCCCGGCGCTCGGCTCCTTCCGGCGCGTCCCGGAAGGTCCGCGTCACTCGGCGGACGGGTCCTGGTCCGCCTCCGTCCGGCACAGGCGCGCCACGAGGTGCGCGTACCTCTCGTCGAACCGCAAGGTCCCCAGGGAGAGCGACAGCTCCCGGTGGAGCGTGTGGCAGGCCCGGTTCCACAGGTCAAGGCCGGTCTCGGTGACCGTGGCGCGGCCGGCCCGCCGGTCGCACGGCCAGGCCACCCGGACCGCCCGTCCCGTGCGTTCCAGCTGCGCGAGCATGCGGCTGGCCGCCGAGACGCTCACCCCGAGCCGCCGGGCGAGACCGCTCACCGACACGGACCCCGGATGCTCCCTCGCCAGCGCCCCCAGGGCCATCAGCTGCCCCAGGCCGATTCCGTGCCGGCGCTTCAGCGTGTGGTCCAGCCTCCCCTCCAGCAGGGAGAACATGGGCACGATCCGCTCCCACAGCCGTGAGGCGGTCTCCGCGTCGGAGTCGGTCACTTCGTTGTCGTGCGGCTCGGTCAGCTCGGTCACGGGTCACTGTCCTCGGTCGTCACGTTCCGTCGTCCGGTCGGCGCCGGAGTCACCAGGACACGTCAGGGCACGTCGTCAGGGCACGGCGTCAGGACACGTCTTCAGGGCACGTCGGGCAGCAGGAGCAGCTTGCCCCGCACACCGCCGGCCGCCAGCCGGCGGTGCGCCTCGGACGCGTCGTCGAAGGCGAACTCCCGGGCGGTGCGCAGCCGCAGCTCTCCCGCGTCCACCAGCGCGGCGAGCTCGGCGAGCCCTGGGCCGTCCTGCTCCACGTGGGACACGGCGACCCGGACGCCGCGTTCCGGCACCGGCGCCCTGGTGGGAACGATGGAGACCGCGCGTCCGCCGTCCCGCACGGCGCCGATCGCCCCGGGCAGCCCGGCCGTCTCCAGCAGGCCGTCGAGGTCGGCCACCGGAAGGTTCGCCCCGTCCACCACCCGGTGCGCGCCCAGGGCGCGCGCCTGCTCCTCGTCCCGGGCGGACCGGACCTGGGCCACCACGGTCAGACCGCGCCGCCGCGCGAGCTGCACCGCGAGGCCGCCGACCGAACCGACGGCGCCGGTGACCAGCACCGAGCTTCCCTCGGGCAGGGCGAGGCGGTCGAGCGCCTGCCGGGCGGTCAGGCCGGCCAGCGGCAGCCCGGCCGCGACGGTGAGCGGCACGGAGGCCGGGGCGTGCGCGACGATGTCCGCCGGCAGGGCCACGACCTCGGCGTAGGTCCCGCGGCCGGTGGCCATCTGCGCCGACATCGCCACCACCCGGTCGCCGACGCGGAAGCCGGTGACGGCGCCGCCCACGGCGGTCACGGTTCCGGCGAGGTCCCAGCCCAGGACCATCGGCGGGTGGACCGCGCTGTGTCCGGCGTGCAGGCCGGCACGGGTCTGCAGGTCGACGGGGTTGATCGCGGCCGCGGCGGTACGGACGAGAACGCCGTCCGGGTCCGGAGCGGCCGGTTCCGGCAGCTCGGAGACCGACAGCCCTTCCGGGCCGCCGTACGTGGACAGGACTACGGCGCGCATGGGCCTGCTCGCTTTCGTGGGGGTGTGCGGGTACGGGGGAAGCGGTGCGCGCGGCGCGCCACGGCGGACCGTGGCGCGCCGCGTCCTTCACCGCGGGACCAGTTCGGGGACGCGGGGTGGCAGCCGGTCGGCGACGGAAGCGGCGAGCACCCGCACGGTGATCAACCGGACCTCGGTGCGGTCCGCCGCGAGCCGCGCCGTGCGGCCGTGCGGCACCAGTGCCAGTTGCCCCGCACGTACGGCGCGGTCGCCGGTCTCCGTGGTGAGCCGCAGCTCGCCCTCGAGCACCAGCAGCGCCTCCTCCACCCCGTGCCGCGGGGTCGCCGCCAGCACG
The DNA here is from genome assembly GCF_040643475.1 of Streptomyces sp. NPDC047130. Taxonomy (NCBI): domain Bacteria; kingdom Bacillati; phylum Actinomycetota; class Actinomycetes; order Kitasatosporales; family Streptomycetaceae; genus Streptomyces; species Streptomyces sp. NPDC047130. The sequence continues at coordinate 159,249 of NZ_JBEYUK010000007.1, forward strand.
GCGCCGCGCGGGAGCACCCAGTGCTCCACCGCCTCGCACTCGCTGTGCAGCATCCCGCGGCGCACCAGGCACGTCCACGCGGCCGTGGCGGTCGTGTCGAGGCCGACCGCGCCGTGCACCGGCTCGTCCACCGTGGAGACGATCACGACGCCTCCTCGGGGCGCGGGGGAACGGCCAGCGTCACGATCAGCAACCGCAACGCGGACGTCGCCGAGACCGTGGTGGAGGTGCCCGCTCCCAGGGTGACGCAGGTGTCGGACGACAGGGCGGCCGTGGCGTCCCCGGAGGCGGCCCGGCCCTCGCCCTCGTGCACGAACACCGCCAGTTCCGCGTCGGGCGCGCCCAGTACGGTGCGCCCGCCGGGCTCGAGCTCGACGGCCTCCACCTGGCGCAGCGGGCCGGTGAAGACGCCGTCGGTGGAGACGGCCCTCTCCTTGAAGAGATCGTGGATGACCACATCGCCCATGGCGGGAACTCCCGGGTGGATGGAGGCGGCACCGGACAGGACGGCGTCGGTGCCGGGTGCGAGCGTTTCGATGACCCACCAGTCGAGGTCGGCCTCGCCCGTGTTGCGCAGCCCGTGCACGTTCCCGGGGCGCGTCAGGGCGAGCGAGCCCGGACGGACGGGGTGGGGAGTGCCGTTGAAGAGGAACTCGCCCCGTCCGCGCAGGACGAGGTAGATCTCCTCGGTGCGGGTGTGGCGGTGCTCCCCGCTCAGGCCTCCCGGAGGGACGGAGGCCCACTCGACGGCCTCGGTGGGGGAGGCCAGCTGACGGCGGCCGGCGAAGCACTTCCAGTGCGTGCGCCCGGCGGCTCCGTGCACCCCGTGGACCGTCGCGGCGCCCGCGACCGTGCCGATCGAGCGGAAGGGGCGGGGGGCGCGGTCCGCCGGGGGGACGGTGGCGGCCGCCCCTGGGCGGGTGGTGGAGGCGACGCTCATCGCGTGACCCCGGAGGACAACAGCCCGAGCGCGTCGGCCGCGGCGCCGAGCTCGGCCTCGGTGACGTCGTTGACGAAGACGGCGCTGCCGATGCCGACCGGAAGCGGCAGCCGCTGCTTGCCGTCACGGTGGCGCACGGTGTCGCGCAGCGCCGCCCCGAGCAGCTCCGACGTGCACAGCGGATGCCAGGTCGGCAGGCCCAGCCGCTCCATCACCCGCAGGACGCGGTCACGCTGGTACCCGCTGACGAGTCCGCGGCGCTCGGCCATGACGGTGGTGAGCGCCATGTCGACGGCCACGGCCTCCCCGTGCAGCAGCTCGGGCAGGGCGTGCATCTCGATGGTCGGGCTGAACGTGTGGCCGTAGTCGACGACGCGCTCGAGCACCTTCTCCCAGAGGTTGGGCTGGAGTTCCTCCAGCATGCCCTGGATGGCCCGCTCGACCACCTCGGTCGCGGGATCGAGGTGCAGGCCGCGCGCCGCGAGCCGCTGGTCCACCGGCACCTCGGCGGGGGTGGGACCCGTGGCCGCGGGGCTCTGCAGCTTGGCCTCCAGCAGGTCGGCGCCGTGCTGCTCCAGCAGGTCGAACAGGCGGGCGTCCTTGATCAGGGCGATCTTCAGGATCTCGGACAGGCCGTTGCTGATGTGCCGTGCGTCGAGGGTGGCCAGGAAGGACCGGTCCAGCAGGGTGCGGTCCGCGGGGAAGTAGGTGCCGAGCCGGTTCTTGTGTCCGTTGTGGTTGACCCCGGTCTTGGCGCCGACTCCCGCGTCCACCAGGCCGATCAGGGTGGTGGGTATGCGGATGAAGGGCGTGGAACGCCGGTAGAGGCTGGCGGCGAAACCGACGATGTCCATCAGGACGCCGCCGCCGATGGCGATCACGGGCTCACGCCGGCGATCGACGCCGAAGGCGTCGAGGGCTTCGGTGACCCGCAGCACCGCGTCCATCGACTTGTGGGTCTCGCCCTCGTCGAGGACCAGCACGCGGTGTTCGACGCCGTGGTGCTCGAAGTACGCGCGGACCCGCTCACCGTAGAGGGAGTCGACCACGCGGTCGGTGACGATGAAGCGGCGGCGGCGTCCGCCGTCCGAGGCGTCCTCCAGGATGGTGAGGTTCTCCGGGGCGAGCAGGTTCTCGCAGGCCCGGATCTCGTACTGCACCGGCTTGCTGGTCTGCACCGACCAGTGGGTGACCGGGCTGCCCACCGCGAAGAGGCCGTCGTTGCTCTCTGGGGTCTGGGTCTTCTGCTGCATCGGCTTCTGCCTCCGTCGAGGAGTCGATTCAGGCGCACTGCGCATCCGGTCGGGGCAGTTCGCTCCCGTGCCCGCCGTACGGCTCGTGGGCCGCAGGGCCGCCGGCACGTGTCGTTGGCCACCGCGTCGTGGCCCGCCCCCGTTCCGTCGGCAGAGACCCTGACACATCGTTCATTGCGCACGCAAGGACATCAGGGGGTGGCTGGATGGGGTTCTGTCCGAAAACGGGGCCAGGAGCGAGGCGTTCAGCAGCTCGACCTGTGCATCTGTCGTGCTTTCGGGCCGCCGGGATGTCCGGAAGGGCGCGCGGATTTCATGCCGTCGCAAGAAGGCCGGCCCGCCGCGGCGGCGCCCGGGTGGCCGGAGACGACGAAACCCCCCGCCTGTTGACGGAGGGTGTGACCGGAGCCGACCGGGTCAGTGGTCACCGGTGGGGGCGTAGCGCAACCTGGCCACGACCGAACTGGTCCGGCTGTCCATGGAGGCGACCTCCAGGGCCATGCCGACCTCGCGCCGGAAGAGGCCCCCTATGTCGGCCACCAGGGTGCGGCCGGCGTCGGTGACGCGCACCACGACACCCCTGCGGTCCGTCGCGTGCGCCGCCCTCTCGACCAGCTCCCGGGCTTCCAGCCGCTGGACGGCACGGGTGGCCGACGACTGGTTGAGGCCGAGGAGCTGGGCGAGTTCGTTCATGCGGATGCCGACCGGATCGCCGTTGCAGAGCGCCCGCAGGGCGAGGAAGTCCGTGAGCCCCAGGTCGAAGTCCTCGGACAGTCTCCTGTCCAGCGCGGTCCCGACCTCCGCGACGAGAACCGACAGTTGACTCCACAACTCGACGCTGTCTTCTTTGCGCGTTCGCATGATGCCGCCTTCTTCAGGTGCCCGAGGGTTCCGCCGGCCACCAGGACCCTTCCGAGCGCGGTGGGGGGAGCAGGCTCGATCCGGATCGGAGGAGATGGCCGGACCCTGCCCAGAATACGAAACGGCAAGGAGCAAGGAAACCCTCCGGTTCCCCGCCGTTTACATGCCTTCACAAGGAGATCCGCAGGTGCTTGCCGGGTGGAACGTCCTTCCGGTCCTTTCCGGCCCGAGGACACCCAGTTCACGCCGTCTGTGGGGCGGCGTCCCGCACGCTCTGCACCACGGGAGGTTCTTGCGCGCGCAATGAAGTTGTCCTACTGTCCCCTCGGTCGGTCCCGGTCGCCACGGGAGCCGATGTCCGGGCATCCGTGTGCCGTGGTGTCACCGGCACACGCCGCACCGATTCAGGGGGAATCATGCGCAAGGCCGTCTCGGTGGCGTCGCCGTCGCCGACATCCTCAGGACTGCCCACGGCACGGGCCGTCGACCACCACGCCTTCACGGTGCCGCGCCTCGACGAGGCCGTCGCCTTCTTCACCGGGGTGCTGGGCGGCGAACTCTGCTACCGGGAAGGGCCGGTGGAGGACTCCTCCGGCGACTGGATGACCCGGAAACTGGGCGTGCATCCACGCGCCCGGGCCCAGGTGGCGCTGGTCAGGCTCGGCGCCCACTGCAATCTGGAGCTCTTCGAGTACGCCGCTCCGGGGCAGATCACCTCACCGCCCGGCCCGAACGACGTCGGCGGCCATCACCTGGCCCTGACGGTGACCGACCTGGGCGCGGCCGAGGAACACCTGCGCCGGTCGGGCGCCGTCCGCCTCGGGCCGTCGGACCGTGACGGGTCGCGCCGCTGGTTCCTGACCCCGGTGGGGATGCTGCTCTCGCTCGGCGGCCCCGGCCGGCGGGACGGCAGGCGCTTCGTCCCCACGCCCCGCCCCCGCCCCAACGCCGCGGAGCGCTCGCTGGGACTGCTGGGGGTGGAGCACGTGAGCTACACCGTCGCCGACCTCGACGCCGCCACCGCCTTCTTCACCGACGTCCTCGGGGCCGAGGTGGTGGAGGGCCGCGAGGACGCGGCGGACGGGCCGGACGGGCACTGGCCGCCCGGAGCCGAGCGGTGCCGCCGGGTCCTGCTGCGCACCGGCCCGACCGCCAACGTCGAACTGAGGCAGAGCGGCAGGGGCGCCACGCGCTCCCGGCCCCCGCTCAACAGCGACGTCGGCGGCCACCACCTGGCCTTCTTCGTCGACGACGTGGACGCGGCCGCCGCCCACCTGCGCCGACAGGAGGGAGTGACCCTGATGGGCGAGCCGGAGACGATCACCGAAGGCCCGATCGCCGGTGACCGGTGGCTCTACTTCGGCACCCCGATCGGCATCCAGATGGAGATCATCAACATGCCGGACGGGTCGCTGCCCTACGAGGCGCAGACCACCGCCCGGCGCGCCACGCCCGGGGCTCTGCGCTGGCACGACCGTCCCTGACCTGACCTGACCTGACCTGACCTGACCGGATCGGACCCGACCCGACCCGACCCGGCCGGCGACGGTCGACCGCACCGCCTGAACGTTTCCTCACAGCATGCCGGCCTCGGCCGCGGGCAGCCCGCGGGCAGCCAACTCCCGCTTCCCGCCGTGGCGCGCCGCCGCACGTCCTTGCCGGCCGGTATCCCCTCCGAAGAGGTGACCCCGATGAACACGCTCAGTCCCTTACCGACCCGTCCCCTCGAACTGCCGTGCGGAGCCGCGGCGGAGGCCGAACTCTGGCTGGACCGCCGCCGTACCTCCCGCGAGCCGGCCGCCGCCCTCGCCGACGCGGCTCCCGCCGTCCACGACACGCTGCCGCCCGCCGTCGACGGTGCACCGGGCGGGGACCGGTCCGCGCGAGGCGTCCTGGTCGTCGGTCCCGTCCACGGACCGGCCGGGTACCGGCGCCTGATGCGCACCTTGCTGTCCGCGGCGGAGGCCATCCCCGGGGCGGGCCCGGTCGTCGTCGAATACCCCGTCGCCACGGTGGACGCCCTGGTCAACGCCCGGCTCGACCGCATCGGCGGCTGGGAGGCCAAGGCCATGCTGGACCGCGCCGGAATCGCGGGGGCGCATCTGCTGCACGACGCGCTGCGGCGCGACCTGAACTCCCCGGACTGGGCCCGTGCCCTCGACCGCGGCGTCCCGGCACCGCGTCTGCTGTGGTCCACCCGGCCCCCGGCCGGCCCCGACCGGGGAGCCGAGTACGCGGAGCGGTGCCTGCTCCCCGGCACGGCCGTAGCTCTGTCCCCCGAAGCCCTGTCGGCCTTCACCCGGCGCGCCGCGGTCACCGGCCCGGCCACCCCCGACCTGGCGGAGGCCCGTCGCGTCGCCGGGATCCTCGACTGGTTCGGCATTCACCTCGACGCCCTCGACAGCCCCGCCGCGCGGGGCCGGACGTCCCCCTGACCCACCCGGGCGCCTCGCCCTCCGCACTCAGCCCACGCGCCCAGGGGCCACGCGCCCAGGGGCCGTGCGGTCGCGGCCCACGTGGCCAAGCGCCCACGTGGCCAAGCGCCCACGCGGCCCCGCGCCCAGGCGCCCACGCGGCCGGCGCCGCCGGCCCGTCCCGCACGTCATCCGGCCCGTCACCGGGTCCCGTCACTCCGAGGAATCACTCATGCCTTCTTCCGCTCCCCGCACCGCGGACACCCACAACTCGCCGGCGGCCGACAGCCCCACCCGGCGTGCCGACCGCACCGGCACGGCGCGCGCGGGGGTCCACCGCCGGGCGTTCCTGTCCGGCACGGCCGCCGCGGGCGGCGCCCTCGCGGTCACCGCGGCCGGCCTGGGCCCCGCCGTCGCGACGCCGACGGGCCGCGGATCCGCCGCCGCCCCGGCCCCGGCCCAGGCCCCGGCCCCGGTCACCGTGCGTCCACCGGACCGGCGCTACGCCGACCTGCGCCGCGGCACCAACCAGCGCTGGGTCGGCAGCCCGGACCGGATCGTGCTGGCCACCTCCACGGCCGACGTCGTCGCGGCCGTGCAGGAGGCGGTCGACTCCGGCAGACGGCTGGCCGTGCGCAGCGGCGGCCACTGCTACGAGGACTTCACCACCAGCCGTGAGGTGGAGGTCGTCATCGACCTCTCCCGGATGGACGAGATCACCTACGACGAGCACCGGCGGGCCTTCTCCGTGCAGCCCGGGGCCGCGCTCGGCCGGGTGTACGACCGCCTCTACAAGGGCTGGGGCGTGTACCTCCCGGCCGGCAACTGCCCCACCGTCGCTGCCGGGGGCCACATACCGGGCGGCGGCTACGGCTCCATGAGCCGACGTGACGGACTGGCGGTCGACCACCTCCACGGCATCGAGATCGTGGTCGTCCAGGAGGACGGGACCGTGCGCGCGGTCACCGCCACCCGCGAGGCCGACGACCCCCACCGCGAGCTGTGGTGGGCGCACACCGGCGGCGGTGGCGGCAGCTTCGGCGTGGTGACGCGCTACTGGCTCCGCTCTCCCGACGCGACGGGAAGCGACCCGGCCGGGCAGCTCCCCACCCCGCCCCGCGAGGTGTGGCTCAGCGAGGTGGCCTGGCCGTGGGAGGAGCTGACCGAGGCCCGTTTCACCCGGCTCATGTGGAACCACGGTGACTGGCACGCGCGCAACAGCGCGCCGGACTCCCCGTACACCGCTCTCTTCAGCCAGCTCAAGCCCTTCCACAAGTCGGCGGGCGCGGTGGTGCTCGACTCGCTGGTCGACGCCGGCGCGCCCGGGGCCGAACGGCTGCTGCGCGAGTACATCGCCGAGGTCGGCGCCGGCGTCGGGGTCAGGCCCCAGGTCCGCCAGTACCGGCGGATGCCGTGGCTGCACGCGACGCAGTGGCCCGGGTTCACCGGACCGGACCCCACGGTCAGGTTCAAGGGCAAGTCCGTGTACGCCCGGCGCAACTACACCGACGCCCACATCGCCGCCGCCTACCGGCACCTGACCCGCGACGACTTCCACAACCCCGGCGCCCTCCTCATGATCGCCTCGTACGGCGGAGCGGTGAACCGGGTCGCCCCCGACGCCACCGCGGTGCCGCAGCGGGACTCCGTGCTCAAGTACCAGGTCGTCTCCCTGTGGAACGACGCGGCGGACGACCAGGCCAACATCGCCTGGGTCCGGGAGTGCTACCGCGACATGTTCGCCGCGACCGGCGGTGTGCCGGTACCCGACCAGGACGTCGACGGCTGCTTCGTCAACTACGCCGACGTCGACCTCGGCGACCCGCGCTGGAACACCTCGGGCGTGCCGTGGCACGACCTCTACTACAAGAGCGGCTACCGGCGGCTGCAGAAGGTCAAGGCCGCCTGGGACCCCACCGACTTCTTCCGGCACGCCCAGTCCGTCCGGCCCGTGTGACACCGGGCGCCGGCCGCTGCCGTCCGGTGACGGCCGGCGCCCCGCCCAGGGCCGTGCGCCCACCCGAACCCCGCACGTCAGAACCCACTCGACGAGGTGATCTCCGTGTCCGTTCCTCCGGCCGCCCCGGGCCGCTCGTCCCGGCTGCCCTCCCTCACCGGCATGCGCTTCTTCGCCGCCTTCCTGGTGTTCCTGTTCCACCTGTCGCTGCTCGACGCCTACTCCACCGACGGCGAGGGCCACGGGCCGTTCGCCTCCGCGCTGAAGAACGGCGGATGGGCGGGCGTCACGTTCTTCTTCGTCCTCAGCGGTTTCGTCCTGACCTGGTCGGCCCGCGACGACGACACCCCCGGCGCGTTCCGGGGACGCCGGCTGGCCAAGATCCTTCCCAACCACGTCGTCACCTTCTTCCTCGCCCTGGCCTCCTACGCCTACGTCTCCGCCACCTGGGGACAGGGCATCCCCAACTTCCTGCTGCTGCAGGCATGGGTCCCGCGTGACGACGTCTTCTTCAGCATCAACAACCCCAGCTGGTCGCTCTCCTGCGAGCTGGTCTTCTACCTGCTGTTCCCGGCACTGCACCGACGGGTGTCACGGATCCGCGCCGAGCGGCTGTGGTGGTGGGCGGCCGGCACGGCCGCGGCCATCGTGCTGCTTCCCCTGGCCGTCCAACTGCTGCCCACCGGCGAGACGTTCGGCCCCAACCACGCCAACTCGCCGCTGTACGGCCACTCGATCACCCAGATGTGGCTCGTCTACATCTTCCCGCCCGCCCGGGTGCTCGACTTCCTGCTCGGCATCCTGATGGCCCGGATCGTCCTGTCCGGCCGCTGGATCGGGCTGGGGGCGCTGCCCGCCCTGGCGTTGACGGCGGTCGGGTACGTGGTGAGCCTCGAAGTGCCCTTCCTGTTCTCCCTCAACGCCGTCGTCGTCGCTCCGTTCGCCCTGCTCATCGCCGCCGTGGCGGCGGGCGACGCGCGGGGCCGGAGCAGCGCGGTGAGCGGCCGCGTGTGCGTGTGGCTCGGCGAGGTGTCCTTCGCGTTCTACCTGGTCCACCAGATCCTGCTGTCCGTCGCGCAGGAGCGGCTGGGCTTCCGGGAGGCGGACTCGCCCGCCGAGGCCGTCGGTGCGGCGGTGCTCCTCGCGGCGGTGAGCCTGCTGCTGGCCTGGCTGCTCTACATCGGCGTCGAGCGGCCCGTGATGCGGGCCTGGGCGCGACGGAGCCGCAGGGCACGGGCGACGCCGGCAGCCGCACCGGCGCCCGCGGCCGCACCGGCACCCGCACCGATGGCGGCGCCGGAGCCCACCCGCCCGGCGCACGACGGCGACAGCAGCCGGTCCGTGACCGTGGGCACCAACTGAGCCGTCACGTTCCACCGCCTCCTCCCGTCCCCGGCGGGGACCCCGCCGGGGACCTCGCCGGGGGAAACCGCCGGGGACCCCGCCGGGAAACCGCCGGGGCGACCACGAAGGAGACCGTCCGCCATGCCGCTCCCCGTCTTCGCGATGATGGCCTGCACCTTCTGCATCGGCACCGCCGAGAGCGTCATCGCCGGCATCCTGCCCTCCATCGCGCGGGACGTCGGTGTCTCCTTCACCGCCGTCGGCACGCTCATCAGCGTGTACGCCCTCACGGTCGTCCTCGCCGGGCCGCTCGTCACCGCGGCGACGATCCGGCTCCGGCTCCGCCGGGCCGTCCTGATGCCCGCCCTCATGGGCGTGTTCGTCCTCGGCAACGTGCAGGCGGCACTCGCTCCCGGATTCGGCTGGCTGACGGCGGGCCGGGTGGTGAGCGCGCTGGCCCACTCCACCCTCATCGCGGCCTTCGTGGCCGCGGCCCGGGAGATGGCGCCCGCGGACCGCCGGGCCGCCTGGGGGGCCAAGGTCACGCTCGGCATCGGCCTGTCCAGCGTGGCCGGCGTCCCCGTCGGCACCCTGATCGGGGACGCCCACGGCTGGCGCTCCACCTTCTGGGCCCTCGCCGCGTCGAGCCTGGCCGCCACCCTGCTGCTGATGCGGTGCACCGTCCCCGAGGCCCCAGCGGCGACCCCCCGCCGGCCGGAGGCGGCCGGCCCCGGCCGGCGGACGCCCGCCCTGCCGTGGCCGGTGCTGCTCGTCGCCCTGGTGATCACCCTGGGCACCGCGGGGGTGTTCACCCTCTACACGTACGCCTCGCCCTACCTCACGCAGACCGTGGGCTTCGCGCCGCGGACCGTCACCGTCCTGCTCCTCCTCTTCGGCCTGGGAGGCATCGTCGGCAACACGGTCGGCGGCCGTGCGGCGGACCGTCTGCCGTACGCGGCCGTCCCCGTGACCCTGGGCACGGCGGCGGCGGGTCTGCTGCTCCTGGCCCTCCCGCCGGGTGACCGGTGGGCCGTGGCGGGTCTGTTCTGCCTGCTGGGGGCCGCGTACTTCGCCTCCATCCCGGCCCTCAACTCCAGCATCGTGGCCGCCGCGGGGGCGTCCTCACCCACCATGGCCCTGACCGTCAACAACTCCGCCTTCTGCGTCGGCATCGCGCTCGGCAGCTGGCTCGGCGGCCTGCTGCTGGCCGACGGTCACCCGCTGCCGTCGGTGGCGGCGGCCGGCGCGGCGCTCGCGGGAGCCGCCCTGCTGCTCTCCCTCGCCCGCCCGGACCGCCGGCGCGCGGTCCGGACGGCAACTGTCGCCCCCGCTCCGGCCGACGCCGGCCGGAGCACCGCCGCGACGCCCTGACCACCACCCGCGTGGCGAACGCCGGTCCGTACGACATCGGGGGTCCGCGCGGTGGCGGTGCCCGGGCGGTCGGGCCTCACCGAGGGCCGGCCCCACGCCCGGAAGGGCTCGCTCGGATGTGCCCGCTCCGGTGCCTGCGCAGGTATTGGCCCACGACCTCGTTGAACTCCTCGGCGCGTTCCACCTGTGACCAGTGGCCGCACCGGCTGAAGAGGTGCGCGTCGGCGTGCGGGATGGTGTGCAGGAGTTCCCAGGTCCGTGAGACCGGGATGACCACGTCCTGCATTCCGTGGATCAGCAGCAGAGGGATGTCCAGTTCCGCCAGGGCGCCGAGGTCGAGCGGCAACGCGTCCCGGTCCCGGTCGCGGGCCGCCACGACCTCCTCCAGCCGGCTCGACGCGCTGTCGTTCAAGGCCGCCCGGTAGCGCAGGTCCACGAGTTGGTCGGTGACCAACTCCTTGTCCACGACGAACTGCTCGAGCGTGCGACGGATGCCGGCCGGGGACAGTTCGGGCTTGGCGTGGCCCGCCAACGCCGCGGTCCTCTTCGCGCCTCCCGTGCCCATCGAGACGATGCCCAGGATGCGTTCGGGCGCGTCGATGGCGAGCTGCAGGGCCACCCAGCCGCCGATCGAGTTGCCGATGATCCAGGTCCTGTCGATGCCCAGCGCGTCGAGGACGCGGAGCGCGTGCCGTCCCCATTCCCGGATTCCGTACTCGGTGCCCGGTGCCACGACGGTCTGCCCGTAGCCGACGGAGTCGATGGCGACGCAACGGCCGTGCCGCGCGAGGTGCGGCAGGTTCAGCCACCAGTTCGCGGCGGCGGTGACCCCGGTGCCCGAGCCGTGCAGGAAGAGGAGCGGGGTTCCCTCACCGATCTCGTGGTAGTGGGTGAGCTCACCGTCGGCGGTGGGCAACCACTTGTCCTGGAGACCGAAGAAGGCGTCGGTCCGGTACTCCGGGATCTCGACGGTGGTCATCGGCATTCCTTTCTCGTTCCTTCCCCCGTGGTGTCCGCGCCTGACGACCCGCGACGACCGGGGCACCGGTCACGGCCGGCGGGTGAGCTTCTCGATGACGGCGTGCACGCCCACGACGTGGTTCACCATCTGGGTCACGCGGACGTCCGCGGCGATGGAGCAGAGGCTGTACGCCTCGTCCGGGCTCAGTCCCTCCTCGGTCAGCCAGTTCACGAGGTCGTCCACCGCGTCATGAGCGGCGTCCTCGAGGTTCTTCCCGAAACCGGTGGAGACGAAGTGGGTCTCCGTCTCGGCCCGGGGAGTGCGCAGCCGCGCCCCTCGCTCCAGCGTGAACCGCAACCGGACGTGGTCCATGCCGGTCTCGACGGCGGTCTGGTTCACCTCGCCGTCGCCTTGGACCGCGTGGCCGTCACCGCAGTAGAAGCCGGCGCCCTCCCGGAAGACGGGGAGCTTCAGGCGTGCGCCCACGACCAGGGCGGAGAGGTCCATGTTGCCGCCGAAGCAGCCGGGTTCCACCGTGCTGCGGGGACCGTCCTCGGCCGGGGCGACGCCCATGATGCCCAGGAACGGCTTGAGGGGCACGCGCACCTTGCCGCCGAGCGTGGTGGTCATCGTGGCCCGGTCCAGCGCGAAGTGGCGGATCGTGCCCTCGGGGAACCGGTCCCGCAGGACGCCCCGGCCCCGGGGTTCGGCCACGACCAGGTTGAACCCGTGGGCCGCGGGTGTCAGCGCCAGCACGTCCACCACCAGCGCGTCGCCGGGACGGGCTCCGCGCACCTGGATGGGGCCGGTGATCGAGTGCGGCCCCAGGGCGTCGGGGAAGGCCGCCCGAAGGGCCGGGAAGTCCTCCATGACCGTGTCCGGGGTGACGCGGTTGCCCCAGTGGCCCCAGGTCGACAAGGTGACCTCGTCGCCGGGGTCGATCGAGAGCACCGGCGGCGCGCCCGGGTCGATCACCCCGACCCGGACGGTCCCGGGACCGGCGGGGAGGTCGTGGACACGACCTCCCCCGGCCGTCGACGGGGCGTTCTCCCGCGTCACGCGCCACCCGCTTCGGCGTCGCCCGGCAGCGGTTCCCGACGGATCGAGGCCAGCAGGTGCTGCACGGCGCCGGTAGCACCGGACTTGTTGTTGGCGAACAGGATCCTGGCGAACTGAGCCCCGAGGTAGGGGTGGAACCCCAGGTCGTACAGGGTGCGGAAGTCCCGCTCCTCGATGGCGGTGCGCTCGGCCCCGGTCAGCTCGTAGCGGTCCAGCACGGCCGCCTCGTCCTCGGCGAACTCCTCGCGAAGGCCGGCGTTCCATTTCAGGTCCTGCACCAGGTCGTGCGAGACCAGGGCCCTGTTGATGCCTTCCAGACTCATGGTGCTCCCCTTCTCAGCGCCCGGCCGGCGCCGACGTCATGTCCCAGCTGACGGCGCCGATGCCGCAACGCCACTTGTCCCAGGCGGTGTAGCCGAGGACGTCGCAGCGCCGCTCGCCGATCGCGCCCATGACGAGGATCCAGCTCAGCAGCTCCCCGGTGCCGCCGGTTCCGGCCTGGTCCAGCCGCTCCAGGGTTACTTCCGCCAGCACCTTCTCGTGGTCGCCGTCGGCGAGCAGACCGAGGAACCAGTTGTCGAACTCCTCGTCGATCCAGAAGTCCCGTACGCCGCCGGGCTCGTGGCTCATGCCGCCGGTGGCGAAGAGCCCGACGCGCAGATCGGACGGCAGGTCGTGCTCGATGAGATCGGCGAGCTGCCGTCCGATCTCGTAGCAGCGGTGCTGGTCGGGGAAGGGCGGGACCGTGACGTTCTGGAGGAGGGGCACGATCGGGACGCCGCTCGCCTCGATGCCGGTCCTGACCACGGGCACCGAGATGTTGTCGTCGAAGTTGAGGTTGTCGCGGGTCGCCGACACCGGAACGCCGCGCCGGTTGAGGCCGTTGAGGATCTTCTCCGCGATGTCGGGGCGCCCCGGTATCCGGTACTCCCCGCATCCCAGCCAGTCCTTGAAGAACTCGGCCGGACCGCGGTGTTCGGGCGCCATGCCGACGATGAAGTCCGGGTACGTGCGGATGCGGTTGTTGGCCATGTGGTCGTTGGCCACCATGAGGATCACGTCGAGTTCGGTCTCGCGGATCTGCCGGGCCAGGGAACCGTAGGCGGAGGTGACCATCCGCTGTGACGCTTCGGGCGCCTGGTCGAACATGCCGATCAGGCCGGGGGCGTGGCTCGCCGCCACGGCGAGGCTGATGTGGGCCATTGGTGAGTCTTCCTTCGTCGGGCCGGGGGTCAGGCGGTGGCGCGCAGCTCGCGGGTCTCGTCCTCGCGGACGCCGAGGGTGTCCGTGTCGATGGAGACGCCGTAGACGGTGCGGGCCGCGTCGATCGAGACGACGCCCTCGCGGACGTCGCGCAGCACCAGTTCGACGGGGCGCAGCCGCGGATCTCCGAACCCGCCGCCACCGCTCGCGATCACCTCGACGACGTCGCCCTCGTCGAGGGTGTAGAAGGAGTTGGAGTCCATCTCGACGGGCTCGGCTCCGGCGCGCGTCAGGATCAGGCGCTGGACGATGCCGGGCCGTCCGCCGAGGAGACCCACGGGAGCCGTCTCGGGCATGAAGCCGCTGCCGTACGTGGCGCAGGCGATGCCGTCGGCCAGGACGCGCCACCGGTAGCGCACGCCCAGACCACCGCGCCACCGACCGCCGCCCGCGCTGTCGGGGAGGTACTCGAGTTCCTCCAGCAGGTACGGGGTGTCCAGTTCGTGCAGCTCGGGGTCCGGGGCGCGCAGTCCGCCCAGGGTGTTCGACGGGGAGAGGTGGTCCCAGCCGTCGAAGCCCTCGGTGGCCCCGCTGCCGCCCTTGCCCAGGAAGTGGAGATCGCCGAAGTGGCGTCCGGTGCGCGGGTTCACGCCCATCGTGGCGGGCGTGCACCAGCGGGCCCAGCCGGCGTGCGCGCGGCTGGGCACGGCCTGGGAGAGGGCCACCCAGACCGCCGAGGCGATGGCCTCGCAGGTCGGGACGGTACAGGCGGCGACGGGCGCGGGGGCGTGCGGGTGGGTGAGCGAGCCGGCCGGCGCGATCACGTCGATCGGCTCGATCGCACCGTCGTTGTAGCGGATGTCCGGGTCGATGCACCCGAAGAGGGCCAGGTGGGCGGAGGAGACCGTGTTGGCGATCGTGCTGTTGATGAAGCCCTTGGCCTGCTCGTCGCTCTCGCTGAAGTCGAAGGTGAGGTGCTCGCCCTCGACCCTGATCGTCAGGGCGACCCGGTAGGAGCGGTCCCTGTCGATGCCGTCGTTGTCGAGCAGCGCGTCGGCGCTGTACTCGCCGTCGGGAATCGCCGCGATCTCGGCGCGGACCTGGCGTGCGCTCGCCCTCAGCAGTTCGTCGGTGGCGGCGCCGATGGTCCGGGCACCGTACTTCGCCAAGAGGCCCTTGAGGCGCCGTTCACCGATGGCGGTGGCGCCGATCTGGCAGTTCAGCACGCTCTCCACCAGGGCGCGCATCCGCACGTTGGAGAGGATCAGCTCCCAGGCGTCCCGCCGCGGCTCGCCCTTCGCGACGACGCGGGTCGGTGGGATCACGATGCCCTCCTCCTGGACGTCGCGCGCCGCGGGGTTGAACCCGACGACGCCGCCACCGCCGACATCGGCGTTGTGCCCCTTGGTCGTGGCCCAGAAGACGAGTTCGCCCTCCCAGAAGACCGGCCGGGCGATGGTGATGTCGGGCAGGTGCGAGCCCCCGTTGAACGGGTCGTTGTGGATGAAGATGTCGCCGTCGTGCACGTCGTCGCCGAAGAACTCGGCGATGGCGCGCAGGGCGAACGGCGTCGCCCCGCCGATGACCGGGATGTAGTGGGTCTGGGCGAGCAACCGGCAGTCGGCGCTGAAGAGGGAGGTGGCGAAGTCCCGGGCCTCGACGAAGATGGGCGACCGCGAGGTACGCAGCATCGTCTGCCCCATCTCGCCGGTGATGCCGTCCAGGGCGCTGCCGATCACGGCGACGAGGATGGGATCGGCCGTGGACTGCGTCGTGGTCGTCTGCTGTGTCATCTGCTCGATTCCCTTCAGGCCGGCTGGTTCGCCGGTTCGATGACGTAGTTGCCCTGCGCGTCCACCGTCATGACGTAGCCCTCGACGAGGACGACGGTGGTCGTGGGCTGCTCGATGATCGCGGGGCCGACGACGCGGTTGTCGCGGCGCAGGGCGAGGCCGTCGTAGACGTCGGTGCGGACGGTGCGGCCGGAGAAGATCGCGTCACGGGCGCCCTTGCGGGCGGGGCTCGGGTCCGTGCCCGCCGAGGGTTCGTCGGCGAGGGCGGGCTTGGCCGTGCGGCCGAGCGAGGTGAGACGTACGTTGATGAGTTCGGTGGGCTCGCCCGGCATGGCGTACCCGTTGAGTGCCTCGTGCTTCGCCTCGAAGTCGCCGACCAGCTGCTTCAGCGACTCCTGGGTGAGCTCGCCGTCGAAGGCCACGGGGACCTCGATCTCGGTGAACTGGCCGATGTAGCGCACGTCGGCGCTGAAGACCAGGTCGATCGCGTCGTCCGCGACGTTCTCCGAGCGCAGCGTCTCGACGGCCTCGTCCCGCATCTCGCGGTACAGCTTGCCGACCCGGTCCAGGTCCAACGTGTCCATGTCGGAGACGAAGGTGCGCGCGTACAGGTGCTTGAGATCGGTCAGGAGGGTGCCGACCGCACAGAACACCGACGACTCGCGCGGCACGACGATGCGGTTGATGCCCAGTTCCTGAGCGATCGGCACGGCGTGGATCGGCCCCGCGCCGCCCGCGACCACGACGGTGAACTCGCGGGGGTCGACACCGCGCTTGACCGACACGGCACTCACGGCCTCGGCCATGGTCGCGTTCACCACGCGGTAGATGCCCTCGACCGCCTCGGTGACCGAGAGGCCGAGCGGCTTCGCCACCTTCTCCTCCACGGCCCTGCGCGACGCCTCGACGTCCAGGGTGAAGGCGCCGTCCCCGAACATGTCCGGGTTCAGGTAGCCCATGAGGAGGTCGGCGTCGGTGGTGGTGGGGTTCTCGCCGCCGCGGCCGTAGCAGGCGGGCCCCGGATTGGCGGTGGCGCTCTGCGGGCCGACCCGGAGGATGCCCCCCGAGTCCACCCACACCAGCGAACCACCGCCGGCGCCCACGGTGTGGATGTCCAGCATGGGAAGGGCCACCCGGTAGCCGGCGATCTCGCTGTCGCCCGTGAGCAGTGACTCCCCACCGCGCACCAGGGCGACGTCGAAGCTGGTGCCTCCCATGTCGACGGCGATGACGTCCTCGGCGCCGTGCCGACGGGCGTACTGGAGGGCCGCGCCGGGTGCCGCCGCCGGTCCCGACATGAGCGCGTTGACCGCCGACCTGCTGGCGATCTCCGGCGACATCACACCGCCGTTCGACTGGACGATGAGCAGCGTCCCCGAAAAGCCCCGGTCCGCCAGCTGCCGTTCGATGTTCGCCAGGTAGTTCTGCAGTTTGGGTCCGACGAAGGCGTTCAGCACCGTGGTGCTGTGCCTTTCGTAGGCGCGAATCTGGGGCACCACGTCGCTGGATATCGTGATGAATACGCCGGGGAGTTCCTCGCGCAGGATTTCCGCGGTGCGCTGCTCGTGAGCGGCGTCCACGAAGGACCACAGATAGGAGACGGCGACCGCCTCGACGCCCTGCTCACGGAAATGCCGTGCCGCAGCGCGCACGTCCTCCTCGTTGAGCGCCACGATCTCGTTGCCGGACACGTCGACGCGTTCGCGGACCGTGGCGACGAGTTCCCGGGGGACGAGGGGGAGCGGCGGCGCGTACTTGGAGTCGTTCTGTCGCTCGCGGATGCCGCGGCGCATGTTCAGCAGGTCGCGGAAGCCGTGCGTCGTGACGAAGCCGGTCTTCGCTCCTTGGTGCGTCAGCACGGCGTTGGTGGCGATCGTCGTGCCGTGCACGATCGTGGACACCGCGCCGAGGAAGTCCTCCAGCGACTCCCCGAAGCTGTCGGCGGCCTTGGCCAGGCCGTTCAGCAGTCCGACGGACGGGTCGTGCGGGGTGGTCGGGGACTTGTAGATCCGGGACTCGCCATTCCCTTCGACAACGAAGAGATCGGTGAATGTGCCACCGATATCGATTCCGATCCGCCGACTAGCCTTGTTACTTGCCTTCGTCATCGAGGAAACTCCATTGCTGTGAACCGAAAGGGCGCGCAGGAGGGGGGTGCGGCACATCGACGCAACATTGGAATGCGTGAATGGCGCGGCCGGTGCGAACCGAATTTCGAGATTTACAGGAAGGTGCGGTGTTTCCTGGACCGTAGTACCTCGTACATGTACCGACAACGAACTGTTCGGCTCAGCCGAACAGGGCGGCCCGGGTCACGGCGCGCGCTCGGAGAGCCGCCGAGCCGCCTCGACCACGGCGCGGGCGTACGTGTCCCCGTGCGAGGACAGCCGGTGCGCGACGAAGCTCATGCTCAGCGCCCACGTGACGTCGCCGTACCTGTTGCTGACCGGCGCCGCGACACAGCAAACGCCCTCGACCGCCTCCTCGGCGTCCAGGGCGTACCCGCGTTCGCGCACCATGGACAGCTCCGCCTCCAGCGCCGGGAGCGTGGTGAGGGAATGATCCGTGAGAGAGGTCAGCGCGTCGTGGCCGTAGATGTCGCGCAGTTCGCGGGGGGAGAGGTAGGCCAGCAGCATCTTGCCGGGCGCCGTGCAATGCGCCGGCAGGCGTTCGCCGACCCGGGTCGCGTTGACCCGCACCCCGTCGTGGGGCGCGAGCTTCTCCAGGTAGACGACCTCGGTGTGATGACGTGACGACAGCTGCACGGTCTGGTGGTGGGCGGCGACCAGGGCCCGCATCTCCACCCAGGCAGGCTCGGAGATCTCCGAGGTCATCCGGGCGCGCAGGCCCAGTTGGAAGGCGCGCCAGCCGAGCCGGTAGCGGCCGCGCCCCGTGCGGCGCAGCAGGCCGAGCGCGACCATGGACTGCATGTGGTCCCAGGTCGTCGTCTTGGGGAGGTCGAGCGCGCGGCACACCTCGCTGACCGTCCGCTCGGGAGCGTCGGAGGAGAAGAGGTCCAGGATCCGCACGGCCCGCTCGAGCCCGTCGATCATTCCGCAGCCCTTGCCCACATGAGCGACAGGATAGGGGGGTGCCTCCCCCCGGTGACGGGCACCTGCTCGCCGGGCCACCGGGAGACGGCACGAGATGCTCCCGGCGGCGCGCCGTCATCGCGGGCCGATACCGCCGACCAGGCCGGCGAGGAGCTGCGGACCCACAGCTCCGGAGAACCCCCGCAGATGCCGCCGCACCCCTCTGCGATGCGTGTAACCGCAGGTGGGAGTGGGTGCGGCGGCATCGCCGTATCAAATGTCGCGGAAGATCTCGATCTGCGCGCCCACCGAGTTGAGGCGGGCGGCGAGGTCCTCGTAGCCGCGGTTGATGACGTAGACGTTGCGCAGCACCGACGTGCCCTCCGCGGCCATCATCGCCAGCAGCACGACCACGGCCGGACGCAGCGCCGGCGGGCACATCATCTCGGCCGCGCGCCAGCGGGTGGGGCCGTCGACCAGGACCCGGTGCGGGTCGAGGAGCTGGAGGCGGCCGCCGAGGCGGTTGAGGTCGGTGAGGTAGATGGCCCGGTTGTCGTAGACCCAGTCGTGGATCAGGGTCTGGCCCTGCGCCGAGGCCGCGATGGCGGCGAAGAACGGCACGTTGTCGATGTTCAGGCCGGGGAACGGCATCGGGTGGATCTTGTCGATCGGCGCCTCCAGCTTGGAGGGCCGGACGGTGAGGTCCACCAGGCGGGTGCGGCCGTTGTCGGCGCTGTACTCGGGGGAGCGGTCGTGGTCGAGGCCCATCTCCTCGAGGACGGCCAGCTCGATCTCCAGGAACTCGATCGGCACCCGCTTGACGGTCAGCTCCGACTCCGTGACCACCGCGGCGGCCAGCAGGCTCATCGCCTCGACCGGGTCCTCGGAGGGGGAGTAGTCGACGTCCACGTCGATCTCCGGCATGCCGTGCACCGTGAGGGTGGTGGTGCCGATGCCCTCGACCTTGACGCCCAGCGCCTCCAGGAAGAAGCAGAGGTCCTGGACCATGTAGTTCGACGAGGCGTTGCGGATGACCGTGACGCCGTCGTGGCGGGCGGCGGCCAGCAGCGCGTTCTCGGTCACCGTGTCGCCGCGCTCGGTCAGCACGATCGGGCGGCCCGGGGTGATCGTGCGGTCCACCTGGGCGTGGTACAGGCCCTCGGTCGCGGCGATGTCCAGGCCGAAGCGGCGCAGCGCGATCATGTGCGGCTCGATCGTGCGGGTGCCGAGGTCGCAGCCGCCGGCGTACGGCAGCTTGAACTCTCCCAGGCGGTGCAGCAGCGGGCCGAGGAACATGATGATCGAGCGGGTGCGGCGGGCCGCGTCCGCGTCGATCGACGCCATGTCGAGCTCGGCGGGCGGCACGATCTCCAGGTCCACGCCGTCGTTGATCCAGCGGGTCCGTACGCCGATGGAGTTGAGAACCTCCAGCAGGCGGTAGACCTCCTCGATCCGGGCCACCCGTCGCAGGGTGGTGCGGCCCTTGTTGAGGAGCGAGGCGCACAGCAGCGCCACGCAGGCGTTCTTGCTGGTCTTGACGTCGATGGAGCCGGAGAGCCGGCGCCCGCCGACCACCCGCAGGTGCATCGGGCCCGCGTAGCCGAGGGAGACGATCTCGCTGTCGAGTGCCTCGCCGATGCGGGCGATCATCTCAAGGCTGATGTTCTGGTTGCCGCGCTCCACCCGGTTGATCGCGCTCTGGCTGGTCCCCAGGGCTTCTGCCAACTGCGCCTGTGACCAGCCACGATGCTGTCGCGCGTCACGGATGAGACGGCCGATGCGTACGAGATAGTCGTCTGCCATGTGACTGAGGCTATCTCAGATATGAGATGACGCATGTCGGGGGTGGGGGTCGCAGGGCCGTCCGGGTGACGACGGCGCCCCGACCTTGGTGGCGCCCGGACCTCAGCGGCGCCGGGTGGTGTGCCGGTAGCCGAACGGGCCGGGCAGGTCCATGGAGGTGGTGCGGCGGCCGGTCGAGCTGTAGGTGTGGCGCGGGCCCGTCCCGTTGCCGAAGGTCAGCGACCAGGACTTCTTGTTGATGTTGAGACGGACGCCCGGGAATATGCGGAAACTCTTGCGGAAGGTGAGCGGCACGGTTCGATCCTCTCTCCAGGTCCGGCGGTGCGCCTTTTGGACTCGTCTCCGAGCGGATACCCGGTGGCGGGGCTCGCATGGCTCCCGGAACCGTGGCGGCGCATGCCGACCGGGGCCGGGGCATGACCGTGCCGACCCTATGTACTAGAGTTATCTCGACATCGAGATATCTGTCGGAGGA
The DNA here is from genome assembly GCF_040643475.1 of Streptomyces sp. NPDC047130. NCBI lineage: Bacteria > Bacillati > Actinomycetota > Actinomycetes > Kitasatosporales > Streptomycetaceae > Streptomyces > Streptomyces sp. NPDC047130. The sequence continues at coordinate 179,715 of NZ_JBEYUK010000007.1, forward strand.
ACGCCGCTGCTGCCGCTCTAGTAAGGCTTACCTAACTTAGCCTTGCGCGTGGCGGATCGCCAAACCGGTGTGGCGGCACCAGGCGGCGCGGTGGTACGCGCACATAAATGAAGGAGACTGTCGTGTCGGCGAACAGCTTCGACGCCCGCAGCACGCTGCAGGTGGGCGACGAGTCGTACGAGATCTTCCGGCTGGACAAGGTGGAGGGCTCGGCCCGCCTGCCGTACAGCCTCAAGGTCCTGCTGGAGAACCTGCTGCGCACCGAGGACGGTGCGAACATCACCGCCGACCACATCCGTGCGCTCGGCAACTGGGACTCGCAGGCGCAGCCCTCGCAGGAGATCCAGTTCACGCCGGCCCGCGTGATCATGCAGGACTTCACCGGCGTGCCCTGTGTCGTGGACCTCGCCACCATGCGTGAGGCCGTGAAGGAGCTCGGCGGCGACCCGTCGAAGATCAACCCGCTGGCCCCGGCCGAGCTGGTCATCGACCACTCGGTCATCGCCGACAAGTTCGGCACCCACGAGGCGTTCTCGCAGAACGTCGAGCTGGAGTACGGCCGCAACCGCGAGCGCTACCAGTTCCTGCGCTGGGGCCAGACCGCGTTCGACGAGTTCAAGGTCGTCCCGCCGGGCACCGGCATCGTCCACCAGGTGAACATCGAGCACCTGGCCCGCACGGTCATGGTCCGCGGCGGCCAGGCCTACCCCGACACCCTGGTCGGCACCGACTCGCACACCACCATGGTCAACGGCCTCGGCGTCCTCGGCTGGGGCGTCGGCGGCATCGAGGCCGAGGCCGCCATGCTCGGCCAGCCGGTCTCCATGCTGATCCCGCGCGTCGTCGGCTTCAAGCTGACCGGCGAGCTGCAGCCCGGCACCACCGCCACCGACCTGGTGCTCACCATCACCGAGATGCTGCGCAAGCACGGCGTCGTCGGCAAGTTCGTCGAGTTCTACGGCGAGGGCGTCGCCGCCACCTCGCTGGCCAACCGCGCCACCATCGGCAACATGTCGCCGGAGTTCGGCTCCACCGCCGCGATCTTCCCGATCGACGACGAGACGCTGAACTACCTCAAGCTCACCGGCCGCAGCGAGCAGCAGGTCGCGCTGGTCGAGGCGTACGCCAAGGAGCAGGGCCTCTGGCTGGACCCGTCCGCCGAGCCGGACTTCTCCGAGAAGCTCGAGCTGGACCTGTCCACCGTCGTCCCGTCGATCGCCGGCCCGAAGCGCCCGCAGGACCGCATCGTCCTGGCCAACGCCGCCGAGCAGTTCGCGTCGGACGTCCTCAACTACGTCAACGACGAGATGGAGGCGAGCAAGGAGTCCTTCCCGGGTTCCGACGCCCCGTCGACCATCCCGGACGGCATGCCGTCCAAGCCGGTCACCGTCACCGCCCCCGACGGCTCGACCTACGAGCTGGACCACGGCGCCGTGACCGTCGCCGCGATCACCTCCTGCACCAACACCTCGAACCCGTACGTCATGGTCGCCGCCGCGCTGGTGGCCAAGAAGGCGGTCGAGAAGGGCCTGACCCGCAAGCCGTGGGTCAAGACCACCCTCGCCCCGGGCTCCAAGGTCGTCACCGACTACTTCGACAAGGCGGGCCTGACCCCCTACCTCGACAAGGTCGGCTTCAACCTGGTCGGCTACGGCTGCACCACCTGCATCGGCAACTCCGGCCCGCTGCCGGACGAGGTCTCCCAGGCGGTCAACGAGCACGACCTCGCGGTCACCTCGGTGCTCTCCGGCAACCGCAACTTCGAGGGCCGGATCAACCCCGACGTCAAGATGAACTACCTGGCGTCCCCGCCGCTGGTCGTCGCGTACGCCATCGCCGGCTCCATGAAGGTGGACATCACCAAGGAGGCCCTGGGCGCCGACCAGGACGGCAACCCGGTCTTCCTCAAGGACATCTGGCCCTCCGAGGCCGAGGTCAACGAGGTCGTCGCCTCCGCCATCGGCGAGGACATGTTCTCCAAGTCCTACCAGGACGTCTTCGCGGGCGACGCCCAGTGGCAGGCGCTCCCCATCCCCACCGGCGACACCTTCGAGTGGGACGCCGAGTCCACCTACGTGCGCAAGCCCCCGTACTTCGAGGGCATGACCATGGAGACCACGCCGGTCGAGGACATCACCGGCGCGCGTGTCCTGGCCAAGCTGGGCGACTCGGTCACCACCGACCACATCTCCCCGGCCGGCGCCATCAAGGCCGACACCCCGGCCGGCAAGTACCTCACCGAGCACGGTGTGGAGCGTCGTGACTTCAACTCCTACGGCTCCCGCCGAGGCAACCACGAGGTCATGATCCGCGGCACGTTCGCCAACATCCGCCTGCGCAACCAGATCGCGCCGGGCACCGAGGGCGGCTACACCCGCGACTTCACCCAGGAGGGCGGCCCGGTCGCCTTCATCTACGACGCCTCGCAGAACTACCAGGCCGCCGGCATCCCGCTGGTCGTCCTGGCCGGCAAGGAGTACGGCTCCGGCTCGTCCCGCGACTGGGCGGCCAAGGGCACCGCGCTCCTGGGCGTCAAGGCCGTCATCGCCGAGTCGTACGAGCGCATCCACCGCTCGAACCTCATCGGCATGGGCGTCCTGCCGCTGCAGTTCCCGGAGGGCCAGTCCGCGGCCACCCTCGGCCTCACCGGCGAGGAGTCCTTCTCCTTCACCGGCGTGACCGAGCTGAACGAGGGCACCACGCCGCGTACGGTCAAGGTCACCACCGACACGGGTGTCGAGTTCGACGCGGTCGTCCGCATCGACACGCCCGGTGAGGCGGACTACTACCGCAACGGCGGCATCATGCAGTACGTGCTGCGGAACCTGATCCGCAAGTAGTCACGCGGTCACCCCGCCCGACGGCCGGGTCGCGCCTTCCCCCCTGGGGACGGCCGACCCGGCCGTCGTGCGTTTCCGCGGGGGTTCGGCGAGGGGTGGGGGTGGTGGTGCCGGGGGGTTTCCCGGAGGTCTCAACTAGGAAAAGACCCGTCGCGAACCCTGCGCACGATCTTGTCCACGCGCGGCGAGTGGACTATACCTGTCGCTCAATCGTCCGGATCCCGGACGGGGGAGGGGCGGCGGCAACACACCGAGGCGCCACCGTTCCGCCCCCGCCGGGCTCCTGACGCTGTATGTGTTTCTCGCACCACCGCACCACCGCACCACCGCACCACCGCACCACCCCTGCACGACCCAGCTAGACCGACCGCGGTGCCGGGGAGGATCCGGTTCACCGCCTGAGTCCTGGAGAAGGCGAGGACTTGCGCATGGGATCCACTTCCGCCGATGCCGAGAACAACAAGAGCGGCGCGGTCGACGGCGTCGGACGCCGTGACCTGATCAAGCGGTCCGCCGCGCTCGGCCTGGCCGCCGTGCCGGCCACGGGCTTCCTCTCCGCCTGCGCCAGCGGCGGCGGGGACGACACCGACCGGCCCGCCCAGGGGTCGAAGACGGCGAAGAACCCGCTCGGCGTCAGCGACAGCGCGCCGATGGAGTTCGTCCTCTTCAACGGAGGCTTCGGCAAGGAGTACGGCGAGGACGCCGTCAAGATCTACGAGAAGAACTTCCCGAAGTCCAAGGTGACCTTCACGGCCACCCAGAAGATCCAGTCCACGCTGCAGCCCCGCTTCAACGGCGGCACCCCGCCGGACCTGATCGACAACTCCGGCGCCGAGCAGATGGACATGGGCGTCCTGGTCGGCCAGAAGCAGCTCACCGACCTCACCCCGCTGCTGGACGCCCCGTCCTACGACGACCCGGCCAAGAAGGTGCGGGACACCCTGCGCCCGGGCATCGTCGAGATGGGCCAGTTCGACGGCAACCCCGTGTGGATCATGTACTACGCGTACACCACCTACGGCGTCTGGTACTCCAGGAAGGCCCTCGAGGAGCTCGAGGTGGAGTACCCGGAGACCTGGGACGACATGCTCGCCGTCTGCGCGAAGGCGAAGAAGAAGGGCATCGCGGGCTGGACCTACCCCGGTCAGTACCCGTACTACATCCCCTTCTCGCTCTACGCGATGATCGGCAAGGTCGGCGGCGCGGACGTGCTCAAGGCCATCGACAACCTGGAGCCCAACGCCTGGAAGGACCCGGCCGTCAAGGCCTGCTTCGAGGCGTACTACGAGCTCTACAGGAAGGGGTACATCCTCAAGGGCACCCCGGGCCTCTCGCACACCCAGTCGCAGGCCGCCTGGGGCCAGGGCAAGGCCCTGTTCATCCCCAACGGCTCCTGGGTCGAGAACGAGTCGGCGGCGGACATCCCGGCCGACTTCGGGGTGTCGATAGGAGCCCCGTCCGGCCTGGACAGCTCCGACAAGATGCCCTTCGGCACCCTGTGGGCGTCCGGCGCCGAGCCCTTCATCGTCCCGGCGAAGGCGAAGAACCCGGCCGGCGGCATGGAGCAGTTGCGCATCATGCTCAGCGAGGAGTCGTCGAAGAACTTCACCTCCAAGGTGAAGTCGCTGTCCGCGCTCAACGGCGGCACCGACGGCATCGAGCTCACCCCCGGCCTCGAGTCGGGCGTGGCCGCGCTGGAGAAGGCGGGCGACAACATCCTCAACCCGCGCATCCAGGACTGGTACGTCGCCCTCCAGAAGGAGAAGATCGGCACGGCCGGCATCGGCGAGATGATGGCGGGCCGGATCACCCCGGCCGAGGCGATCAAGAAGATCCAGGGCTTCGCCGACGAGGCGGCCAAGGACGACTCCATCAAGCACTACAAGCACGCGTGAGTCCGCCCGCCGGGTGCGGCCCGTCCTTCCGGGGCGGGCCGCACCCGGCGGAGCCGACCACCGTCGCACCCACCGCCGCACAGATCGGGTCACCAGCGGATGCAGCACGGTAAGTACCGGTTCATCGTGGGGTTCCTGACGGCCCCCCTGGCGTTGTACGCCATCTTCGTGATCTGGCCGTTCGTCCAGTCGATCTTCTACTCGTTCACCAACTGGTCCGGGCTGAGCCCGGAGTTCTCGCTGGTGGGGCTCGACAACTACACGCGGATGCTCGAGGACGACATCTTCTGGAAGTCGCTCTGGCACAGCGTGCTCTTCGCGGTGCTGGTGCCGCTGGTGACCATCGGCCTGGCGCTGTTCCTGGCCTTCATGGTCAACGTCGGCGGGCGCAAGCGGCGCGGTGGTCCGGCGATCACCGGTGTCCGGGGGTCGGCCGCGTACAAGATCCTGTACTTCTTCCCGCAGGTGCTGTCGATCGTGATCGTCGCCCTGCTCTTCCAGTTCATCTACAACCCGAACAGCGGCGCGATCAACTCGGCGCTCGACGCGATCGGCCTGGGCGCGGTGCAGCCGCTGTGGCTGGGCGACCCGGACCTGGCGCTGTGGTGCGTGATGGCCGTCGTCGTCTGGGCCACGGTCGGCTTCTTCGTGGTGCTGTTCTCGGCCGGCATGGCCTCCATCCCCGCCGAGCTGTACGAGGCCGCGCTGCTGGACGGCGCCAGCAGGTTCACCACCTTCTTCAAGGTGACCCTGCCGCTGCTCTGGGACACCGTGCAGTCCGGCTGGGTGTACATGGGCATCCTCGCCCTGGGCGCCGAGTCGTTCGCCGTGGTGCAGATCATGACGGTCGGCCCCGGCGGTCCCGACTACTCGACCACCGTCATGGTGCTGTACGTCTACCAGAAGGCGTTCCGTGACGGTCAGGCGGCCTACGCGACCACCATCGGCGTCGCCCTGCTCGTCGTCACGCTGGCGTTCGCCGCCCTCGTGACGCGACTGGGACGCCGCGAGCGGCTGGAGTTCTGAGAGAGATGAAGACCAACACCCCGCCGCCCGGCGACGACGCCGTCCTGAGCGGCCCTCCCGGCCCCGCGCTGCTGACCACCGACGCCTCGGACCGTCCGGAACGCCCCGCGCGCCGCCGCGGGCAGGGGGACGGCAAGGTCCTCAACGTGTTCTCGCACGGCGTGCTGGTGATCTGGGCGATCATGGTCACCCTGCCGCTGCTGTGGGCGGTGATGACCTCCTTCAAGGACAACCGGGCCATCTTCTCCTCGCCCTGGTCGCTGCCGGACCGCCTGCACTTCGAGAACTTCGCCCGGGCCTGGACCGAGGCGCAGATCGGCGACTACTTCTTCAACACCGTGGTCGTCGTGGGCGGTTCGCTCATCGGCACGCTGGTGCTGGGGTCCATGGCGGCGTACGTCCTGGCCCGGTTCGAGTTCCCGGGCAACCGCTTCGTCTACTTCCTGTTCGTCGGCGGGATGAGCTTCCCGGTGATGCTCGCCCTGGTGCCGCTGTTCTACGTGGTCAACAACATCGGCCTGCTGAACACCACGCACGGACTGATCCTGGTCTACATCGCCTACTCGCTGCCGTTCACCGTCTTCTTCCTCACGGCCTTCTTCCGCACGCTGCCCACCTCCATCGCCGAGGCCGCCTTCGTCGACGGCGCCTCGCACACCCGGACCTTCTTCCAGGTGATGCTGCCGATGGCCAAGCCGGGACTGATCAGCGTCGGGATCTTCAACTTCCTCGGCCAGTGGAACCAGTACATGCTGCCGACGGTGCTCAACACCGACCCGGAGCGGAAGGTCCTCACCCAGGGCCTGGTGCAGATGACGGCGACCGCCGGGTACCGCAGCGACTGGTCCGGACTCTTCGCCGGCCTGGTGCTGGCCATGCTGCCGGTGCTCGGCGCGTACATCGTCTTCCAGCGCCAGGTCGTGCAGGGCCTCACCGCGGGGGCCCTGAAGTAGGACCCGGCCCCGCCCCGACCCCATATGGCCCCTTTGGGTTCGCCTCCCGTTCAACGATCCGGTTCCACCTCTTGACGCAACGGTCGGGAAACCGGTCAGCTTGGACTTCACTAGTTGGACAAGGCGGGGTCTCACCGGAGCGGCCCCGTGCGGGAGGTCGTCGTGGAGACTCCAGGGTCGCAGTCGTCCCTGCACCGGGCAAACCTGGAGAGAGTGGTCAGAGCGGTACGTCTCGCCGGCTCGCTGACCCAGGCGGAGATCGCCCGGACCACCGGACTGTCGGCGGCCACCGTGTCGAACATCGTCCGGGAACTGAAGGACGCCGGGATGGTCGAGGTGACCCCCACCTCGGCCGGCGGTCGCCGCGCGCGGTCGGTGTCGCTCAGCGGGGACGCCGGGATCGTGGTGGGCGTGGACTTCGGCCACACCCACCTGCGGGTGGCGCTGGGCAACCTCGCCCACCAGGTGCTGGCCGAGGAGACCGAACCGCTGGACGTCGACGTCTCCGCCGACCAGGGCTTCGACCGCGCCGAGCAGCTGGTGCGCCGCCTGATCGACGGCGTCGGCGCCGACCGGGCCAAGATCGCCGGCGTCGGCCTGGGCGTGCCCGGCCCGATCGACCTGGAGTCCGGCACCCTCGGCTCCACGGCCATCCTGCCCGGCTGGCGGGGCACCCGCCCCGCCGAGGAGCTGCAGGCCAGGCTGGGCGTCCCCGTCCATGTCGACAACGATGCCAACCTCGGCGCCCTGGGCGAGCTGACCTGGGGCAGCGGCCGCGGGGTCAAGGACCTCGCGTACATCAAGGTGGCCAGCGGCGTCGGCGCCGGACTGGTCATCGACGGCAAGATCTACCGCGGCCCCGGCGGCACCGCCGGGGAGATCGGGCACATCACGCTCGACGAGTCCGGCCCGGTGTGCCGCTGCGGCAACCGCGGCTGCCTGGAGACCTTCACCGCGGCCCGCTACGTGCTGCCGCTGCTGCGGCCCACCCACGGACCGGACCTCACCATGGAGGCCATGGTGCGCCTGGCCAAGGAGGGCGACCCCGGGTGCCGGCGGATGATCGGCGACATCGGGCGGCACGTCGGCAGCGGCGTGGCGAACCTCTGCAACCTGCTCAACCCCGGCCGCATCGTCATCGGCGGCGACCTCGCCGAGGCCGGCGAACTGATGCTGGGCCCGATCCGGGAGTCCGTGAGCCGGTACGCCATCCCGAGCGCCGCACGTCAACTGTCCGTCGAGCCGGGCGGGTTGGGTGGCCGGGCCGAGGTGCTGGGGGCGCTCGCCCTGGCCCTGAACGAGGTCGGGGACGCCGCCCTGCTGGGGGGTACGCCGCTACGCTCCGTCGCCAACTCGTTCACCTAGAGAACACAAGGCGATGTTGCCAGACCGTTAAGTATTCACTTCTTGACGTCAAACCTGAATTTCGAGTTGACTTCGGTCACTTACCTCGGCCGCGACGGTGCGGCCGCGTCAGGGAGGCACTCCTCTAATGAACGCCAAGATTCGTAGCGTCGTGGTCGGCGCTGCAGCTGTCTCGATGGCTCTGTCCGTGGCCGCCTGTGGCAAGGCGGGGGAGAACGAGGACAAGGGCGGCTCCGGCTCCGGCGACAAGGGCGGCAAGTCCATCGGCCTGCTGCTGCCCGACACTGTCACCGCTCGTTACGAGAAGTTCGACAAGCCGTACTTCGAGGACAAGGTCAAGGAGCTCTGCTCCGACTGCACCGTCGAGTACGCGAACGCGGGTGCCGACCCCAACAAGCAGGCCCAGCAGGTCAGCGACATGATCACCAAGGGCGTCAAGGTGATCGTGGTCAGCGCCCAGGACTCCGCGGCCATCAAGTCCTCCGTCGAGGAGGCCGAGGCCAAGGGCGTCAAGGTCATCGCGTACGACCGCCTGGCCCAGGGCCCGGTCTCCGCGTACGTCTCCTTCGACAACGTCAAGGTCGGCCAGCTCCAGGGCGAGGCGCTCCTCGAGGGCCTCGGCGACAAGGCCACCAAGAAGTCGAAGATCGTCATGATCAACGGCGACGACGCCGACCCGAACGCCGCCCAGTTCAAGGAGGGCGCGCACAAGGCCCTCGACGGCAAGGTCGACATCGCCTACGAGCAGACCGGTCTGTGGAAGGACACCGTCGCCGCGGAGAAGATGTCCGCCGCGATCACCCAGCTCGGCAAGAAGAACATCGCCGGCGTCTACTCCGCCAACGACGGCATGGCCGGTGGCATCGCCAACGTCCTCAAGGGCGAGAAGCTGGGCGACATCCCGCTGACCGGCCAGGACGCCGAACTCGCCGCCATCCAGCGCATCGTCGCCGGCAGCCAGTACGCCACCGTCTACAAGGCGTTCAAGCCGCAGGCCGAGGCCGCCGCCGAGCTCGCCGTGAGCCTGCTCGAGGGCAAGGACGTCAAGTCCCTCGCCACGCAGGAGGTCACCAGCGGCTCCGGCAACAAGGTGCCCGCCCAGCTGCTGACCCCGGTGTCGGTGACCCAGAAGAACATCCAGGACACCGTCGTCAAGGACGGCCTGTACACGATCGACGAGATCTGCGCCGGCGAGTTCGCCGAGGCCTGCGAGAAGGCCGGCCTCAAGTAAGGCGACCCGGGCCGGTCGACGGCTCCGGCCGGACCCCCCACGGGGAGTCCGGCCACGGCGGCGGGACCCGCCCGACCCGCGGATCCCGCCGCCCCCGCCCGGCCCTTGCCCCGTCCCGTCCCCGCCGGGGACGGCACGGGGCAGCGGCCGGTCACGGGACCTCCCGCCCGCCCCCGCGGGCACCATCCCCCCCGAAACATCCTCGTGCGTTCGCACACCCTCCGCGTCCTGTCCCAGAACGCGGCATCCCCGCCGGTCAGGCGGCGAAGGAGATGATTCACGTGTCCGCTACGCCCGTGCTGGCGTTGCGCGGAGCCTCCAAGCGATTCGGTGCGGTCCAGGCCCTCACCGACGTCAACCTGGAGGTCCACGCCGGAGAGGTCGTCGCGCTCGTCGGCGACAACGGCGCCGGAAAGTCCACGCTGGTCAAGGCGATCGCCGGCGTCCACCCCATCGACGAAGGCGTCGTCGAGTGGGAGGGCCGGCCGGTCTCGATCAGCAAGCCCCACGACGCCCAGGAGCTCGGCGTCGCGACCGTCTACCAGGACCTCGCCCTGTGCGACAACCTGGACGTCGTCGGCAACCTGTACCTCGGCCGGGAGCTGCGCCGTCGCGGCGTCCTCGACGAGGTCACCATGGAGCAGAAGGCCCGCGAGCTGCTCAGCACGCTGTCCATCCGCATCCCCAGCGTCCGCATCCCGATCGCCGGACTCTCCGGCGGTCAGCGCCAGGTCGTCGCCATCGCGCGCGCCCTGATCGGCGACCCCAAGATCGTCATCCTGGACGAGCCCACCGCCGCCCTCGGCGTCGAGCAGACCGCCCAGGTCCTCGACCTGGTCGAGCGGCTGCGCGAGCGCGGCCTCGGCGTCATCCTCATCAGCCACAACATGGCCGACGTCAAGGCGGTGGCGGACACCGTCGCCGTGCTGCGCCTGGGCAAGAACAACGGCACCTTCCCGGTGAAGGACACCAGCCACGAAGAGATCATCGCCGCCATCACGGGCGCCACGGACAACGCCGTGACCCGTCGCGCGGGGCGTCGCACCACGGAGGCGGCCAAGTGAGCGACACGACCAAGACCCCTTCCCCGGCCCCCGCCGAGGACCCGACCGCCGCCGCGGTGGCCACGCCCGCCGTGGACCCCCGCCTGCTGGTGCGCGAAGAGGGCTTCAAGGGCTACATCACCGAGTTCAAGCGCAAGGTCAAGGGCGGTGAGCTGGGCTCCATCCCGGTCGTCGTCGGCCTGATCGTCATCGCGACGATCTTCCAGCTGAACAACGACCGCTTCCTCAGCGCGGACAACCTGTCGAACATCGGCTACTACATGGCCGCCACCGGCATGCTGGCCATCGGCCTGGTGTTCGTGCTGCTGCTCGGCGAGATCGACCTCTCCGTCGGCTCGGTCAGCGGCCTGGCCTCCGCCGTCTTCGCGGTGGTCGTGGTCAGGAACGGCATGGACGCCTGGCTGGCGCTCCTGCTCACCATCGTCACCGGTGTCGCCATCGGCGCGCTGCACGGCTGGTTCTTCGCCAAGATAGGCGTGCCCGCCTTCGTCGTCACCCTGGCCGGCTTCCTCGGCTGGAACGGCCTGATGCTGTGGCTGCTCGGCTCCAGCGGCACCATCAACATCCCCTCCGACGAGGGCCCGGTGCGCCTGCTGGGCAAGAACTCCTTCCTGCTCGACCAGGACATCGTCGGCGCCTACCTGCTGGCCGGCCTCGCCGTCCTGTCCCTGCTGGTGGGCTCCGTCATGGACCAGCGCCGCCGCCGCGCGGCCGGCGTCCCGTTCCGCCCGACCAGCGAGATCGCCCTCCGCGTGGGCGCCCTCGCGGTGGTCTCCTTCGCCGCGGCGATGGTGTTCAACAACTCCGCGGGCGTGCCCAACGCGCTGGTGATCTTCCTGATCTGCCTGGTGGTCGTCGACTTCGTCCTGCGCCGCACCTCGTTCGGCCGCAAGGTCTTCGCGGTCGGCGGCGGCGTCGAGGCGGCCCGCCGCGCGGGCATCAACGTCGAACTGGTCCGCATCACCGTGTTCGCCATCGCCGGCGGTTTCGCCGCCATCGGCGGCATGTTCTTCGCCGGCCAGACCTCCAGTGCCACCATGATGGCGGGCGGCGGCAACACGCTGATGCTGGCGATCGCCGCGGCGGTCATCGGCGGCACCAGCCTCTTCGGCGGCCGGGGCACCGTGTGGTCGGCCCTGCTGGGCATGCTGGTCATCCAGTCGATCAGCACCGGCCTGTCCCTGCTGAACATGGAGGCCTCGATCCAGTACATGATCACCGGCGCCGTCCTGCTCGGCGCGGTCGTCATCGACTCCGTCTCCCGGCGGAGCCAGAAGGCGGCGGGCCGGGCGTAACGCCCGAACCCGCACCCGGTGCCCGGCATCCCCGCGATGCCGGGCACCGGGCGTTTTCCCCGGCCGCCGCGCCCGGCGGCGCCGCGGGCCACCGGGGAACCGCTGCCCGCGTCCGGGCGTTCAGACCTCGGGACGCACGGGGCCGTCCTGCGGGAGCGGGAGCGGAACATTAGACTCGACAGGCCCCGCAACGCTCAACAGCTCTACTGCAAGGAGGCACGGGTGCCGCTGCTGACCCGCATCAGGGGACCGCGCGATCTGGACCGGCTCACCCCGGCGCAGCTTGACCAGCTGGCGGAGGAGATCCGGACCTTCCTCGTCGACGCCGTCTCCAAGACCGGCGGCCACCTCGGCCCCAACCTCGGCGTGGTGGAGCTCACCATCGCACTGCACCGGGTGTTCGAGTCCCCGAGGGACAAGATCCTCTGGGACACCGGTCACCAGTCCTACGTCCACAAGCTGCTCACCGGCCGGCAGGACTTCTCCCGCCTGAAGATGAAGGGCGGCCTCTCCGGCTACCCCTCGCAGGCCGAGTCCGAGCACGACGTCATCGAGAACTCGCACGCCTCCACGGTGCTCGGGTGGGCGGACGGCCTCGCCAAGGCCAACGAGATCCTGAAGAAGGACGACCACGTGGTCGCCGTCATCGGCGACGGCGCCCTCACCGGCGGCATGGCCTGGGAGGCGCTGAACAACATCGCGGCCGCCAAGGACCGCCCGCTGGTGATCGTGGTGAACGACAACGAGCGTTCCTACGCCCCCACCATCGGCGGCCTCGCCAACCACCTGGCCACCCTGCGCACCACCGACGGCTACGAGCGCTTCCTCGCCCGGACCAAGGAGGTCCTGGAGCGGACCCCGGTGGTCGGCCGCCCCCTCTACGACACGCTGCACGGCGCGAAGAAGGGCCTGAAGGACTTCATCGCGCCGCAGGGCATGTTCGAGGACCTCGGCCTGAAGTACGTCGGCCCGATCGACGGCCACGACATCGAGGCCCTGGAGTCGGCGCTCTCCCGCGCCAAGCGCTTCAACGGCCCCGTCATCGTGCACTGCCTCACCGAGAAGGGCCGCGGCTACCGCCCGGCGCTCGAGGACGAGGCGGACCGTTTCCACGCCGTCGGCAAGATCCACCCGGACACCGGCCTGCCGGTCGCCACCGCCGGGGCCGACTGGACCTCGGTCTTCGGCGAGGAGATGGTCGCGCTCGGCAAGGAGCGCCAGGACGTCGTCGCCATCACCGCCGCGATGCTCCAGCCGGTGGGCCTGGACAAGTTCGCCCAGGAGTTCCCCGAGCGGGTGTTCGACGTGGGCATCGCCGAGCAGCACGGCGCGGTCTCCGCGGCCGGCCTCGCCACCGGCGGGCTGCACCCGGTCTTCGCGGTCTACGCGACCTTCCTCAACCGCGCCTTCGACCAGGTGCTGATGGACGTCGCCCTGCACAGGTGCGGCGTGACGTTCGTGCTGGACCGCGCCGGTGTCACCGGCACCGACGGCGCCTCCCACAACGGCATGTGGGACATGTCGATCCTGCAGGTCGTCCCCGGTCTGCGGCTCGCCGCCCCGCGCGACGCCGACCAGGTGCGCGCCCAGCTCCGCGAGGCCGTCGAGGTCGACGACGCGCCGACCGTGGTCCGCTTCTCCAAGGGCGCCGTCGGCCCCGCCGTACCGGCCGTGGGCCGCGTCGGCGGGATGGACGTGCTGCGCGAGGCGGGCACCGACAAGCCCGACGTGCTGCTGGTCTCCGTGGGCGCGCTCGCCCCGATGTGCCTGGAGATCGCCTCCCTGCTGGAGAAGCAGGGCATCTCCACCACCGTCGTCGACCCGCGCTGGGTCAAGCCGGTGGACGAGCGGATGGCCCCGCTGGCCGCCGGTCACCGGGTCGTCGTCACGGTCGAGGACAACTCGCGGGTCGGCGGTGTCGGCTCGGCGATCGCCCAGGCGCTGCGCGACGCGGGCGTCGACGTCCCGCTGCGCGACTTCGGCATCCCGCCGCAGTTCCTCGACCACGCGTCCCGCGCCGAGGTCCTCGCCGAGATCGGGCTCACCGCCCCGGACGTCGCGCGCCAGGTCACCGGGCTGGTCTCCCAGCTCGACGGCCGCGAGGGCTTCGACCCCGCGCCGGCCAAGGCGGCCTCCCGCCGCAGCTGACGCCCCCTCCCGCCCGGCCCCGGCAGGCTCGCCTGCCGGGGCTTCGGCGTCCTCCGGGTCCTCCGCCCGCCCTCGCCCCCTTCCGGCGGTCGCGCAGGACGACTGGGCCGGTTCCGTCACCGCCGTCGCCCGTCCCGGTGACACGACCGGTCCGAGCGCCCCGGGGCAGCGGAATCGGGGAAGGGGGATGGCACCCTCTCGACCGCGTCGGGGACCCATGGGAGGAATCCATGAGCAGCAAGAGCCTCTTCAGGACGAAGAAGGTCGAGCACTCCATCGAGGGCACGGAGGAACCGGAGCACCGGCTGAAGAAGACGCTCTCCGCGTTCGACCTCACCGTCTTCGGCGTCGGCGTCATCATCGGCACCGGCATCTTCGTGCTCACCGGCCAGGTCGCCAAGGAGAACGCCGGGCCCTCCGTGGCCATCGCCTTCGTGGTGGCCGGCGTGGTCTGCGCCCTGGCCGCGCTCTGCTACGCGGAGTTCGCCTCCACCGTCCCGGTCGCCGGCTCGGCGTACACCTTCTCCTACACCTCCCTGGGGGAACTGCCCGCCTGGATCATCGGCTGGGACCTGGTCCTGGAGTTCGCGCTCGGCACGGCGGTGGTCGCGGTGGGCTGGTCCGGCTACATCCGCTCCCTCCTGGACAACGCGGGCTGGACCATGCCGACCGCGCTCTCCGGCCGGGACGGCGCCGAGGGCTTCGGCTTCGACCTCTTCGCCGCGCTGCTGGTGCTGGTGCTCACCGTGGTGCTGGTCGTCGGGATGAAGCTGTCCGCCCGGATCACCTCGGTGGTCGTCGCCGTCAAGGTGGGCGTGGTGCTGCTGGTGATCGTCGCGGGGGCGTTCTTCGTCAAGGCCGAGAACTTCAGCCCCTTCATCCCGAAGTCCGTCCCCCAGGAGGCGGGCGACGGGCTGCACGCCCCGCTCGTCCAGCTCATGTTCGGCTTCGCCCCCGCCAACTTCGGCGTCCTCGGCATCTTCACCGCCGCCTCCGTCGTCTTCTTCGCGTTCATCGGCTTCGACGTCGTCGCCACCGCGGCGGAGGAGACCCGCAACCCGCAGCGCGACATGCCGCGCGGCATCCTCGGCTCGCTGCTCATCTGCACCACGCTGTACGTGCTGGTGTCGATCGTGGTCACCGGCATGCAGCACTACTCCCGGCTCTCCGTCGAGGCGCCGCTCGCCGACGCGTTCAAGGCCACCGGGCACCCGTTCTACGCCGGGGTCATCAGCTTCGGCGCGGCGGTCGGCCTCACCACGGTCTGCATGATCCTGCTGCTCGGCCAGACCCGCGTCTTCTTCGCGATGAGCCGCGACGGGCTGCTGCCGCGCTTCTTCTCCCGCGTCCACCCGCGCTTCAGGACCCCGTACCGGCCGACCATCCTGCTGGGCGTGGTCATCGCGGTGGTCGCCGGGTTCACGCGGCTCAGCGAGCTGGCGGAGCTGGTGAACATCGGCACGCTGTTCGCCTTCGTGGTGGTCGCGCTCAGCGTGATCATCCTGCGGCGCACGCGGCCTGACCTGCCGCGGGCGTTCCGCACGCCGCTGGTGCCGGCGCTGCCGATCCTGTCCGTGCTGGCGTCGCTGTGGCTGATGCTGAACCTGCCGGCCGAGACGTGGATCCGGTTCGGGCTGTGGATGGCGCTGGGCGTCGTCGTGTACTTCGCGTACAGCCGCCGCCGGAGTCTTCTGGCCCCCGGCCGCGAGGCCGAAGCCCACGCCGCCCACCAGTCCTGACCCCCACGGGCCCCGGCTCCCCGGCCAGCTCGGACACCCCGGGCGCCCCCGGGGGCGCCCGGACGGGTCGCTCCACGGGCCCCCGCCTCGCGGGCCGGGGGGTCAGGGGGTGGGAGGGCGGGCGGTGCGGGGGCCCGTGACCCGGGCGCCGAGGGCGGTGACGCGGAGGCGGAGTCCGCGGTCGGCGGTGACCACCAGGCACTCCCGCGCGGGCCGCACCCCGGCGACGAGCTCGACGATCCGGTCGTCCCCGCTGCCGCCCGCGGACTCCACCCGCACCCCGGGGACGGACTCCACCCCCCGCGCCGCCCCCTCGACCACCAGGACGATCTCCACCGGCCCCTCCACCGCCGGCAGGCCCTCCGCCGCCAGCCGGTCCCGCAACCGCTCGGCCGCGCCGCGCCGGTCCCGCCACCACCCGTCGGGCACGGAACCGACCACGTTGGCGGCGTCGACGATCACCAGCAGCGCAGAGCTCATGGGGCCAGGCTCTCACGCGGGCTCCCAGGCACTCCGGCCTGGCGGATCTCCCGCACGGCAGGCATATGATGTGGCCGATCGATGAGCATCACCTGTACAGGATGCGGCGGTTCTCGGGAAGGTACATCCAGGCCATGCGGAGAAGGCCGCCTGCAGCGGGCGCTGATCAGCACATGCGGTCCGGGCGGGGCGGCACCGGCACGCTCCGTGGCCCGGCGGCGGACGCCGCGTACGGCAACTGGCTCACCCTCGGCAAGGACGGCCGCCTCAGCCTGTACGCCCCCGCCGACGACGGCGTCGTCCGCTGGACGGAGACCGCGGTGGGCGGACCCGCCTGGAGCGGCCCGCACCTCCACCCCGTGGAGGGGATGACGCACCTCACCGTGGCCCAGGGCGCGGACGGCTACGTGCACCTCCTGGGCCGCCGCGAACGGGTCGTCGCCACCGGCGAGCGCGGGGTGGAGATCCTGCACGCCATCCAGTACCAGACGGGCAGGGCCCTCGCCGACTGGCGGTCGATCGGCAACCCGCACTACAAGCACTGGGAGCAGGGCCTGGGCATCGGGCAGCCGACGGGCGTCGTCGCCCGGGACGGCACCCTGCACGTCCTCGTGCGCTCCTCCGGCGGCGGACTCGCGCTGCGCCGGGAGGACGCGAACGGCAAGTGGCGGCTGTGGGAGTCGTTGCGCCAGGGCGGCGGAGTCGACCCGATGCCCGCGGCGGTCGCCCTGAACAGTGGACGGGTCGAGATCGGCGCGGTCACGGACGCCGGCCTGGCGGTCTGGCGCCAGACCCGGCCGGGCGGCGACTTCGAGGGGCCCCACACCGTGCCCCTGCACCCGCGGCGCGGCACCATGGCGGCACTGGAGACCGGCCCGGACCGGGCCACCTTCCTCTGGGCCGACCCCGCCGCCGGGGGCGGTGCCGCCTGGCGGCCGGGGGGCTGGCCGGTGCCCCTGGGCGGCTCGGTCCCCGAGCACCCGTACGCCCTGCTGCGCACCACGCTGGACGGCTACGACTACGTGGTCGTCGCACACCGCGACGCCGAGGGCCATGTGGTGCTCGGCGTCGGCGCCACCGAGAACGAGGCGCAGGGCTTCTGGTGGTACGTGCTCCCCGAGCGCTGCCTCGGCTCACCCGCGCTGGCGCACGACGGGGAGGGCAGGGCCGTCATGGCGCTGGTCGCGCCCGACGGCCGGCCGCGGGTGGCCCGGCAGGAGCCCGGGGGCGGGCTGACGTTCGCCCGCTGGGACACCCTCTGACCCGGAAGCCCTCTCGTCCGGGCACCCCCTGATTTCGGCCACCCACTGATCCCGGACGTCCCCCGAGCCCGGACGTTCCGCGTTCCCGCACGTCCGGCCGGGTTCCCCGGAGTTGGGAACGTCACTTCGGGCGTGTCGCTTTTGGGTCACTTGTGTCGTTCGTGAGCCCACGTCTGACCTTGACCGGCTGTAAGCGTGACATAGGATGTGGCGAAAATGTGCACTCGCGGGGCAGGGGAGGCCGCCGTCGAGTGAACGCATGGTGTCCGGCCGGCTTTCCGGGCGGATGCCGCAGGGGGGATGTTCACGCCGGCCGAAGGGTTCCAGGCGGACAGGGGAACTTCGTAGGAGTGAACTAGTGGCGGACCATCCGCGTCTGAGCGTCGTCGTGCCTTTCCAGGACGTCGAGGTCTATCTGGCCGAATGTCTCGAATCGATCGCGCGGCAGACGTTCCGCGACTTCGAGGTCATCCTGGTCGACGACGGTTCCACGGACTCCTCGACACGGATCGCCGCCGAGTTCTGCGCCGCCGACCCCCGGTTCAAGCTGATCCGCCAGGAGTCGCACGGACCCGGTCACGCCCGCAACACGGGCCTGCGCGCCATGCACCCGCAGGGGGAGTTCCTCGCCTTCATCGACGGGGACGACGTCATCCCCGAGTACGCGTACGAGCTGCTCATCCGGACCGTGGAGGAGTCGGGCTCGGACTTCGTCTCCGGCAACGTGCAGATGATGAACTCCACGAAGAAGTGGCAGTCCCCCCTGCACGCCGGCCCGATGCGGAGCAACCGCCGGGGCACCCACATCACCCGGTTCGAGGCGCTCATCTACGACCGCACCGTGTGGAACAAGATGTTCCGGCGGTCGTTCTGGGACTACCACTACATCGAGTTCCCCGAAGGCGTGCTCTACGAGGACTCCTGGGTGAACATGTACGCCCACTTCCGGGCCGCCAAGGTCGACGTCATCACCGACATCGTCTACTTCTGGCGGCGCCGCGAAGGCGGGGCGGCGCCCTCCATCACCCAGCGCCACACCGAGCTCTCCAACCTCCGGGACCGCGTCGCGGCCGTCCGGTCGGTCAGCCGGTTCCTCGGCGAGCGCCGCTCGCGCCTCTACGAGGAGAGCAAGCGCAAGTACGACCTGGCCTGCCTCAAGTCCGACCTGATGCTGCATCTGAAGGTCCTGCCGGACGCGGACGAGGAGTACCGGGAAGCCTTCATGCAGTGGGCGAACGAGTTCCTCGACGAGGCCGACCCGACCATCGTCGACGAACTTCCCGCGGACGCCCGCGTCAAGTGGCTGCTGGTCCGCGAGCGCCGGCTGCCCGAGCTGCTCGACGTGATCGAGTTCGAGCGCAAGGGCGGCCCCATGCCCGTGCAGCGGCGCTTCCACCGGTACCTCAACTACCCCTACCTCGGCGACCGCAAGGTCGGGCTGGACAAGAAGGTCTACCGGCTCGACAAGGAACTCTCCCTCCACGGGTCGCTCACCAACGCCCGCTGGACCTCCGACACCCAGCTGACCCTGACCGGCACGGCCTACGTGCGCTTCATCAACGTGCACAAGAAGCACATGTCGGTGAAGGCCATCGCGCTGCGCAACAAGAAGCAGGACCGGATGCTGATCAGCCCGGCCCGCACCGTGTACGCGCCCGAGGCGACCGAGCGCTCCAACCAGAGCCGCTACTGCTACGACTGGTCCGGCTTCGAGACGAAGATCGACACCAGCCGGCTGATGCGCAAGGGCAAGTGGGTCGAGGGCACCTGGGACGTGGCGGCCGGTGTGCTCAGCCGCGGTCTGTTCCGCTACCGGGGCATCGACCGCGGCGGCGCCGGCCCCGCGGCCAACCCGCCGTACCGTTATGTCGACAAGAACACCCGGGTGCTGCCGCTGTTCCTCCAGGGCAAGCTCAAGCTGCGCGTCGAGGTGGTGCGCTGCCGGATCACCGGGCACCGCCTGGTGGGCGACCAGCTGGAGCTGCGCGGCGTCTACCTCGGCCCGGCCGTGCCGGAGTGGGGCAAGTTCCGGGTCACCAGCATGAGCGGCGCCGGCCGGCACGAGGCGCGGGTCTGGTTCACCCCCGGCGGTGAGGGGTGGTGCACCTTCGCCACCCGGATCCCGCTGCGCGCCCTCGTCCCCGGCCACCGCGCCGACCTCCAGGCGGGCAAGGAGGTCCCGGCGTCGTGGAGCATGGGCAGCAACGGCTGGAAGACCACCTTCCACGTCGAGGGCCGCAGGATGACCATCTATCCGGTCATGGCCGAGGAGACCGCGGACGGCCACTACCGCGTGCCCAGGGGCCTGCAGACCCGGGAGGGCGACCGTGAGGTCGTCGTCCACCGGAACGGCTCCGGCTACCTCGTCCTCTTCGAGCGGGCCACGCTGCCCCGGGTCACCCGGTACGGCTGGTACGAGGACGGCTCCCTGGAGATCACCGGCCGCTACACGGCCGCCGACACGCTGACCGAGACCGAGTACCGCGACACCCACGTCGTGGTCCGCTCCCGTGCCCACGGGGCCGAGCGCGCGGTGCCGGTCGACTGGAACGGCAACGAGTTCCGCTGCGTCGTCACTCCCGCGGCGATGCGCACGCTGGCCGGTGACGTCCCCCTCGCCGCCGGCCGGTGGGACTTCTTCCTCCGGCGGCAGGACCACTCCTCGGTCGCCCGGGAGGACCGCCTCGAGGACCTGATGCTCAAGGTCGAACAGGATCTTGTAGAAACGTTTCCTCAGGAACACCGGGAGAACGGCCGGGGCTACGAGCTGCAGGCCGAGGCCTACGACCGGCTCTCGCTGCTGGTGCACTCGGCGATGCCCGACAACGCCCGGGGCCCGTACCGGCAGAAGATCCTGCGCACCAAGGAGTACCAGGCCGCCCGCCGCCGGCCGGTGCGCCCGGCGGTGCTCTTCGACGCCTTCAAGGGCACCCAGTACTCCGACAGCCCCCGGGCGCTGCACGAGGAACTGGTGCGGCGCGGCGCCGACCTGGAGCACCTCTGGGTGGTCCGCGACGACCAGGTGCAGGTGCCGCCCACGGCCGTCCCGGTGCGCATGTGGTCGCCGGAGTGGTACGAGGCCCTCGCCACCAGCCGTTACGTCGTCGCCAACAACCACCTTCCCGACTGGTTCCAGAAGCGTGAGGGCCAGGTCGTCGTGCAGACCTGGCACGGCACCCCGCTGAAGAAGATCGGCCACGACATCGAGGCCATCCACTTCGCGGACAAGCGCTACCTCGAACGCGTGGAGAAGGAGGTCCAGAACTGGGACATGCTCGTCTCGCCCAACAGCTTCTCGACCCCCATCCTCCAGCGCGCCTTCGGCTTCCCCGGGGAGATGGTCGAGAGCGGCTACCCGCGCAACGACATCCTGCGCAGGGGCGGGACCGAGCGGCGTGAGCAGGCGATCCGCGCCCGGATCGGGATCCCCGACGGCAAGCGGGTCGTGATGTACGCCCCGACCTGGCGCGACGACCAGTTCTACTCGCCCGGCAAGTACAAGCTGGACTTCCGGATCGACCTGGAGGACGCCCGTGCCCGGCTGGGCGGGGACCACGTCCTGCTGGTGCGCCGCCACCCGAACGTGGTGGACCCGGTGCCCGGGGCCGGCGACGGCTTCGTCTTCGACGTCTCCGACTACCCCGACATGGCGGACCTGTCGCTGATCACCGATGTGATGATCACCGACTACTCGTCCCTGATGTTCGACTACGTCAACACCGGGCGCCCGATCCTGTTCTTCACCTACGACCTGGACCACTACCGGGACACCCTGCGCGGGTTCTACTTCGACTTCGAGTCGAGCGCGCCCGGACCGCTGGTGTCCACCTCGGAGGAACTGGTGGCGGCCGTCCAGGACGTCGACCGGATCCAGCACGTCTACGCCGAGCGGTACCGCTGGTTCCAGCGCGAGTTCTGCGACCTGGACGACGGGTTCGCCTCGGCCAGGCTGGCCGACCGGATGCTGGTGGCCGGCGGCGACCTGCGGCCCGAGGACGCCCGGGCGCCGCGCGTCGGCACGGTCGACACCCGGCACGCCGCGCGGCCCATGACGCCCGTCCACCGGGCGCCCGAGTGGTTCACCCCGCGGCAGCGGGTCGTCCACCCCGGACAGTCCGGAGCCCAGGGCGGTCCGTGGGGCCGGCCGCACGCCGGGGAGGCCGTGCCGGACCACGGCGGAACCAGGCCGCCCATGGGCGTGGTCGTGTGAGTCAGTCCCCGCCGGTGCGGACCGTCATCAGCAGGGCCCGATGATCCGAGGCTCCGGTGTCGGACACCTCGCAGCCCGCGAGGGGAAGTCCGCTGAAGAGGTGGTCCAGCTTGTGGCCGGACACGTGGGTGGGGCGCCCGCCCGCGGCGGAGGCGGCCCGGTCGCACTCCCGGTACGCGCGGGCCGCGGCCGGCCACACCCAGGAGGCCGGGTCGCGCGCGCCCGGGGGCGCCACGTTGAGGTCGCCGCCGAAGACCGCGCGCCGGCCGTCCTGGGCGGCGAAGAGCGCCTGGAGCTGGTCGTCGCGGTACTCCCGGCCGGGGTGGGCGGTGTCACCGCCCGGAACCGTGAGATGCGCGGTGCAGACCTGGACGTCGTGGGCGGGGACGTCCGCGCACAGCAGGCCCCGCTGCACCCCCACGGCCGGCTGCGGCGACCGGACGACCCGCGCGGCCTCCAGCGGGTACGCCGAGAGCACGGCATAGCCGGCTTCGCCGCCGCCCGGGCCGTCGCAGCGCACGGTCGTCACGCGGCCGGAGGCGGCGCGCCAGGTGTACGCGCGGAACTCCGCGTGCCACGTGGCGCCGAGCCGCGCGCGCACCGCCTCCAGGTCCGCCGCGCAGACCTCCTGCAGCAGCAGGACACGGGCGCCGTCACCGCCCGCGGTGAGCTCCTCCAGCGCCTTCCGCTTGGCCGCCGTGTCACCGGTCGCCTCGCAGTTCCACTGCCGTACGCCGCACATGTTCCAGGTGGCGACCGTCAGGAGCGGCCCCGGCCGCTCGGCGGGCGGCCCGGCGTCCGGAGCGAGGAGCGCGCGGGCGCCGAAAGCCGCCGCGAGCAGCGCCGCCACGGCGAGCGCCGTCCGCAGAGCGGTGCCGCCGCGGCGGGATGCCTCGCGCCGACCGCCGTCCCGTGTCACCCCGGCATCATCTCCGGCCGGGCGACCGGTGGCCAAATCCCCTGTCCTCCCCCCGGGCGCCGGCGGCAGTGCGCTCGCGCACGCCGATGAGAGTGGTTCCGCAGATGTCCAACGCCGCCGCGCCGAAGGGGCGCCAGCTGATCCAGGGGATCGACGCCTCGGGCGCCTTCCCCGTCGAGTACCGCTTCGCGCACGCCAAGTCCGGCAACCGCCGCCTGGTGGTGGTGTTCGCCAACTTCGCCGCCCCCCAGGACTACGGCTGGTCCAACGGGGTGCTCGACCAGGTGCGGGCCAACATCCTCTGGATCCGCGACCGTTTCGACGGCATGAACTCCTACTACCTGTGCAAGGACATGGACTTCTCCCTGGAGAGGTCGGTGGCCGGCCTGATCTTCAAGGTGATGCGGGCGCTGGAGATCACCGCGGACGACGTGACCGTGTGGGGCGGCTCCAAGGGTGGCAGCGCCGCGCTCTTCTTCGGGCTGCGGTACGGCTTCCGGAACATCGTCTCGCTGGTTCCGCAGTTCGCCGTGGGCACCTACGTGCGGACGGTCCATCCCCAGGTGGCCCGCTTCATGCTCGGGGAGGGCGTGCCCCCGGAGAACGTGCGGGCGGTGGACGCGATCCTGCCCGACCTGGTCCGGTCGGGAACGCACCGCTCCGCCAACGTCTACCTGCTCTCGTCACCGCAGGACCAGCAGTACACCAGCCAGGTGGAGCCCTACCTGGGGCTGTTCGCCGGCTACGACAACTTCAACTTCATCTACAGCGAGTCGCCCTTCATCACCGACCACACCCAGGTCACCCGGCGCAACGTCCCGGCCCTGCTGGGGCTTCTCAACCTCCTGGCCGACGGCATCGCCCCGCGGCTGGGTCACGTGCGCAACGGCTACGAGGAGCCGGACCGCGACCGCTCCGGGATCGACGCGATGCTGGCCGCCGACGCGGTGGTCAAGGACGCCTCCGTCTTCCCCCCGCCGGTGGTCACCGGCCCCGCCCCCGGCGGTCAGGTCCCGGTCACCGGCTCCGTGTTCACCGGCCTCGCGCCGGGCGCGGCGCGGGTGAGCCTGTGGGAGAACGGCAGGTTCCTCGCGAACGTGCCGGTCGGGGCCGACGGCTCCTGGGTCTGGGAGCCCGCGCAGTGGTCCCCGGGCCGGCACCTGGTGCGGCTCTACGCCGCGGACGGGGCCGGCTTCCAGTCGCCCAGGACGCAGATCGAGTTCACCGCCGCCGCGGCCGGCGCCGCGGCCCCGTCCCCGCCGGTGTTCCCCTCCGGCCCGGCCCTGCCCGCCGCGCCGGTGGTGGGGACGCCCGCGTCCTACCAGGAGGTGCCCGCGGCGGGGACGCCGTTCAGCGGCTTCGCGGCGGGAGCCGCGCGGGTGCGGTTCCGGGAGGCCGGGATCGACCTGGGGGCCTGCCCCGTGGCGCCCGACGGCGGGTGGGCCTGGCACCCGGGCCGCCCCTGGCTGCCCGGGCCGCACCTGGTCGAGGTGGTGGCGGCGGACCACCACGGGGTCGAGGGGCCGCCCACGGGGGTCGCCTTCACCGCCGTCGACACGTCCGCGTCCCTCGGGTACCACGTTCCGCCGGGACGCTGACGCTGACCGCCCCGCCCCGCCGGGACACCGACCGCCCCGCCCCCCAGGGGACCGCCGCCCACGCCCGCACCGCAGAAAGCCGAAGCCGACCATGCCCACCACCCGCCGCACCTTCACCGGAATCGACGCGTCAGGCCCGTGCCCGGTCGAGTACCGCTTCACCCACTCCAAGAGCGGGAACCGCCACCTGACCGTGGTGTTCGCCAACCTCTTCGCCCCCGACGACTACGGCTGGGGCACCGGCGTCCTCGACGGTCTGCGCTCCAACATCCTCTGGATCCGCGACCGGTTCGACGGCGGCAACACCTACTACCTCTGCCGGGGCATGGACTTCTCGGTGGAGAGGTCGGTCATCGGGCTGATCAACCGCGTCGCGGGGGCGCTGGGGCTGACCCCGGACGACGTCACGCTGTGGGGGAGTTCCAAGGGCGGCAGCGCGGCGCTGTACTACGGGCTGCGGTACGGCTTCCGCAACATCGTGGCCAGCGTCCCCCAGTTCGCCGTCGGTACCTTCGTCCGGGACGTCTATCCGGACATCGGGCGGCACATGCTGGGCGAGGACCTGGCCCCGGAGAACGTGGCCGTCCTCGACCGCATCCTCCCCGACCTGATGGCAGCCGGCGCCAACCCCCGGGCGAACATCTACCTGGTGTCCTCCCCGCAGGACGAGCAGTACGCCACCCAGGTGGAGCCGTACGTGGGCATGCTCCGGCGCTACCCCAACTTCAACTTCATCTACAGCGAGTCCCCGCACATCACCGACCACGGCAAGGTCACCCTGCGGAACGTCCCCCCCCTGCTGGCGATCGGCTACCTGCTGGCCGAGGGCATCGCGCCGAAGTTCGGCGTGACCCGCCACAACTACGAGGAGCCGGACCACGACACCTCGCCCGTGGAGGCGTTCCTCGCGGCCACCAGGGTGCACCGCGACGCGGCCGAGTTCCCCGCCCCGGTGATCCTCCACCCCGCGCCCGACTCCCTGCAGCCGACCACCGGTGTGCGCTTCACCGGCAGCGCCGCGGGCGCCGTGCGGGTGAGCGTCTGGGAGAACGGCAAGTTCCTGGGCACGCCCGCGGTCGGACCCGACGGCGGCTGGTCCTGGGAGCTCGACCGTCCGTGGCCGGCGGGGCCGCACCACGTGAAGGTGTTCGCGGTGGACCAGGCCGGGTTCCAGTCGCCGCGCGCCGAGGTCGTCTTCACCGCGGCGGCCCACGCCGCGGCGGGCTGACCCGCGGCCCCCGCACCGGCAGCCGGGACGCGGGTACGCGGAAGGGCCCGGGACGCTCGGCGTCCCGGGCCCTTCCGCGTGGTGTGCCTACCGCGGCGGTGTCACGCCGGCACCGACGCCACGCCCGGCGCCAGGAACCGCTTGCCGTTCACCCGCTCGGAGACGCCCTCGCGGTCCAGGTACGGCGTGATGCCGCCCAGGTGGAAGGGCCAGCCGGCGCCGGTGATCAGGCACAGGTCGATGTCCTGGGCCTCGGCGACGACGCCCTCGTCGAGCATCAGGCCGATCTCCTGGGCGACCGCGCCCAGCACCCGCTCGCGGACCTGCTCCTCGGTGAGGACGACGTCGCCCTGCTGGAGGAGGGCTGCGACCTCGGGGTCCAGCTCCGGCTTGCCGGAGTCGTAGACGTAGAAGCCGCGCTTGCCGGCCTCGACGACCCGCCGGAGGTTGGCGGAGACGGTGAAGCGGTCCGGGAACGCGCGGTTGAGCGTCTCGGAGACGTGCAGGCCGATCGCCGGGCCGACCAGCTCCAGCAGCACCAGCGGGGACATCGGCAGACCCAGCGGCTCGACCGCCTTCTCCGCCACGGCCACCGGGGTGCCCTCGTCGATCACGTTCTGCACCTCGCCCATGAAGCGGGTGAGGATGCGGTTGACGACGAACGCCGGGGCGTCCTTCACCAGCACCGCGGTCTTCTTCAGCTTGCGGGCGACGGCGAACGCGGTGGCCAGCGAGGCGTCGTCGGTCCGCTCGCCGCGGACGATCTCCAGCAGCGGCAGGACGGCGACCGGGTTGAAGAAGTGGAAGCCGACGACCCGCTCGGGGTTCTTCAGCTTCGACGCCATCTCGGTGATCGACAGCGAGGAGGTGTTGGTGGCGAGGATCGCGTGGGCCGGGGCGACCGCCTCGACCTCGGCGAACACCTGCTGCTTGACGCCCATCTCCTCGAAGACGGCCTCGATCACGAAGTCCGCGTCCGAGAAGCCCTCGGCCTTGTCCAGGACACCGGTCACCAGCGCCTTGAGGCGGTTGGCCTTGTCCTGGTTGACGCGGCCCTTGGCGAGCAGCTTGTCGATCTCGGCGTGGACGTAGCCCACACCCTTGTCGATCCGCGTTTGGTCGATGTCGGTCAGCACGACCGGCACCTCGAGGCGGCGCAGGAAGAGCAGCGCCAGCTGCGAGGCCATCAGGCCGGCGCCGACGACGCCCACCTTGGTGACCGGGCGGGCCAGCGACTTGTCCGGGGCGCCGGCCGGGCGCTTGGCGCGCTTCTGCACCAGGTTGAACGCGTACAGGCCCGAGCGCAGCTCGTCGCCCATGATGAGGTCCGCGAGGGCCTCGTCCTCGGCGTCGTAACCGGCCTGCAGGTCGCCGTCCTTGGCGTCGGCGATGATCTGCAGCGCGCGGTAGGCGGCCGGGGCCGCGCCGTGCACCTTGGAGTCGGCGACGAACCGGCCACGCGCGACGGCCTGGTCCCAGGCCTCGCCGCGGTCGATCTCCGGGCGGTCGACGACGATCTCGCCCTTGAGGACGGCCGCCGTCCACACCAGCGACTGCTCGAGGAAGTCCGCGCCCTCGAACAGGGCGTCGGCGATGCCGAGCTCGAAGACCTGCTTGCCCTTGAGCTGGCGGTTCTGGCTCAGCGAGTTCTCGATGATCACCGAGACGGCCTTGTCCGCGCCGATCAGGTTCGGCAGCAGGGTGCAGCCGCCCCAGCCGGGGACCAGGCCGAGGAAGACCTCGGGGAGGGAGAACGCCGGCAGCGCGGCCGAGACCGTGCGGTAGCGGCAGTGCAGGCCGACCTCGACGCCGCCGCCCATGGCCGCGCCGTTGTAGTACGCGAAGGTCGGGACGGCGAGGGCGCCCAGACGCTTGAAGACTTCGTGGCCGCCCTTGCCGATCGCCACCGCGTGCTCGCGGTCCTTCAGCGCCTCGACGCCCTTGAGGTCCGCGCCGACGGCGAAGATGAACGGCTTGCCGGTGATGCCGACGCCGACGATCTCGCCGGCCGCGGCCTCACGCTCGACCTGGTCGATCGCCAGGTCCAGCTTGGCCAGCGACTGCGGGCCGAAGGTGTTCGGCTTGGTGTGGTCGAAGCCGTTGTCCAGGGTGATCAGGGCGAAGCGGCCCGCACCCAGGGGGAGGTCGAAGTGGCGTACGTGCGCCTCGGTGACGACCTCGTCGGGGAAGAGCGCGGCGGCGCCCTTCAGCAGCTCGGCGACGTTGCTCACTTGTTCCCCTCGAAGTTCGGGTTCTCCCAGACGACCGTGGCGCCCATGCCGAGGCCGACGCACATCGTGGTCAGGCCGTAGCGCACGTGCGGCTGGTCCTCGAACTGGCGGGCCAGCTGGGTCATCAGGCGCACGCCGGAGGAGGCCAGCGGGTGGCCGTAGGCGATGGCGCCGCCGTACTGGTTGACGCGGGCGTCGTCGTCGGCGATGCCGTAGTGCTCCAGGAAGGCGAGGACCTGGACGGCGAAGGCCTCGTTGATCTCGAACAGGCCGATGTCCTCGATGGACAGGCCGGCCTTGGCGAGGGCCTTCTCGGTGGCCGGGATGGGGCCGTAGCCCATGACCTCGGGCTCCACGCCGGCGAAGGCGTAGGAGACCAGGCGCATCCGGACCGGGAGGCCGTTCTCGGTGGCGAACTCCTCGGAGGCGAGGAGGGCGGCGGTGGCGCCGTCGTTGAGGCCGGCGGCGTTGCCCGCGGTGACGCGGCCGTGGACGCGGAACGGCGTCTTCAGGTTCGCCAGGTTCTCCAGCGTGGTGCCGGGGCGCATCGGCTCGTCGGCGGTGACCAGGCCGAAGCCGGTCTCGCCCGCGTCGGCGTTGGTGCGGCGGACCGAGATCGGGACCAGGTCCTGCTGGATCTTGCCGTTGGCGTACGCCTTGGCGGCCTTCTCCTGGGAGGCGACGGCGTACTTGTCCGCGCGCTCCTTGGTGATCGCCGGGTAACGGTCGTGCAGGTTCTCGGCCGTCATTCCCATGAACAGGGCGGACTCGTCGACCAGCTTCTCGCTGACCAGACGCGGGTTCGGGTCCACGCCCTCACCCATCGGGTGGCGGCCCATGTGCTCCACGCCGCCGGCGATGACGGCGTCGTAGGCGCCGAAGGCGATGGAGCCGGCGGTGGTGGTCACCGCGGTCATCGCGCCCGCGCACATGCGGTCGATGGAGTAGCCGGGGACGCTCTGCGGCAGACCCGCCAGGACGCCCGCCGTGCGGCCCAGGGTCAGGCCCTGGTCACCGATCTGGGTGGTCGCGGCGATCGCGACCTCGTCGATCTTCGCCGGGTCGAGGTTCGGGTTGCGGCGCAGCAGCTCCCGGATCGACTTCACCACGAGATCGTCGGCGCGGGTCTCGTGGTAGATGCCCTTCGGGCCCGCCTTGCCGAACGGGGTACGGACGCCGTCGACGAAGACGACGTCCCTGACGGTACGAGGCACGATGGCTCTCCTCCAGGGGTGTGCGGGGTGGCACTGCGGCACGCTGTGCGAGCGGACGACTGAGCGCCCGCTCACCCGAGTCATGCTACTCGCGGGTAACCATTGTGCCCACCCCGGGCGGCCGACGCGTCGAACGTCACACCCCGGCCGTGTTGCCGGCCGTGTCCCCGGGCGGCGCGGGCCGGGCCGCCCGGACCGGCGGTCACCCCTTCGCGGCGAGGGCGGTGAGCAGCAGGGGCGTGACCTGCTCGACCTGCCAGGGGCGGGCGCCGTGCGCGGCGAGCGCGGCGGAGACCGAGGACTCGTCGACCGTGGCGGGCGGCGCCCAGCAGACCCGCCGCACCGTGTCCGGCGCGATCAGGTTCTCCTGCGGCATCCGCAGCTCCTCCGCCCGCGCCGAGACCGCCGCGCGCGCCGCCGACAGCCGGGCCGCGGCCGCCGGGTCCTTGTCCGCCCACGCCCGCGGCGGCGGAGGCCCGGCCACCGCCTGCCCCGGCAGGGGCAGCGCGCTCTCCGGCAGCGCCTTGGCCCGGTCGACCGCCGCCTGCCACTGCTCCAGCTGGCGCCGCCCCATCCGGTTGCCGAAGCCGCTGAGCGCGGTCAGCGCCTGCACGTCGCCCGGCAGCGCCAGGGCCGCCTCCACGATGGCGCCGTCCCCGAGCACCTTGCCCGGGGAGACGTCACGGCGCCGGGCGATCCGGTCCCGCGCCTCCCACAGCTCCCGCACCACGGCGAGCTGCCGCCGGCGGCGCACCTTGTGCATGCCGGACGTGCGCCGCCACGGGTCCTTGCGCGGGGCGGGCGGCGGGGCGGTGGCGATGGCGTCGAACTCCTGGAGGGCCCACTCCAGCTTGCCCTGCCGCTCCAGCTCCTTCTCCAGCGCGTCGCGCAGGTCGACCAGCAGCTCCACGTCGAGCGCCGCGTACCGCAGCCACGGTTCCGGCAGCGGGCGGGTCGACCAGTCCACGGCCGAGTGCCCCTTCTCCAGCGTGAAGCCCAGGACGTTCTCGACCATCGCGCCGAGCCCGACGCGGGGGAACCCGGCCAGGCGCCCGGCCAGCTCGGTGTCGAAGAGGCGGCTGGGGACCATGCCTATCTCGCGCAGGCAGGGCAGGTCCTGGGTGGCCGCGTGCAGCACCCACTCGGTGCCGGCGATCGCCTCGCCGAGGGCGGAGAGGTCGGGGCAGGCCACCGGGTCGATCAGCGCGCTGCCGGCGCCCTCGCGGCGCAGCTGCACGAGATAGGCGCTCTGCCCGTAGCGGTAACCGGACGCCCGCTCGGCGTCGACGGCCACCGGACCGGTCCCCGCGGCGAAGGCGGCGACGACGGCGGCCAGGCCGTCCGCGTCGGCGATCACCGGGGGGATGCCCTCACGGGGCTCCAGGAGGGGAACCGGCTCCGCCGCCCGGGAAGCAGAAGTCCCGCCGGTTCCGCCGTCGTCCGGAGGGGCGCCTCCGGTGGTTCGCAGTGGACTGTCTGCTGCGGTGTCATGGGCGTCGGTCACCTGTCAAGGGTATCTGTGTACCGGGCACATGCACCGCGCCCGCCGAGGGAACGTTCCCTCGGCGGGCGCGGTGATCGAGTGATCGTGGATCAGTGGATGATGCCGGTGCGCAGCGCCACCGCGACCATCCCGGCCCGGTCGCCGGTGCCCAGCTTCCGGGCGATGCGGGCCAGGTGGCTCTTGACGGTCAGGGCGGACAGGCCCATGGAGACGCCGATCGCCTTGTTCGACTGGCCCTCCGCCACCAGCCGCAGGACCTCGACCTCACGGCCGGAGAGCTCGCGGTAGCCGCCCGGGTGGCTCGGGGCGCCCGGGGGACGGCGGTGCATGCGGTGGGCCCCGCCGAGCGGGGCGGCCCCGGGGCGGCCGGGGAGGCCGATGTTGGTACGGGTGCCGGTCACGACGTAGCCCTTGACACCGCCGGCCAGCGCGTTGCGCACGGCGCCGATGTCGTCGGCGGCGGAGAGGGCCAGACCGTTGGGCCAGCCGGCGGCCCGGGTCTCGGACAGGAGGGTCAGGCCGGAACCATCCGGCAGGTGGACGTCGGCGACGCAGATGTCACGGGGGTTGCCGATGCGGGGACGAGCCTCCGCTACGGACGAGGCCTCGATCACGTCACGCACGCCGAGCGCCCAGAGATGACGGGTCACGGTGGAGCGCACACGCGGATCGGCCACGACGACCATGGCGGTGGGCTTGTTCGGGCGGTAGGCGACCAGGCTTGAGGGCTGCTCGAGGAGAACGGACACCAGGCCTCCTGGGTGGGGGACGGAGCCGGCTCACGGGGGATGAAGCCGGGACGAACCGTGCTTGCTAGGTCACTGTCTGCTTCGGCACCGGACCCGTCCGCCTTTAGGGGGTGATCACGATTAGGTGAGGGGAAATCGGGGCAATTCGGACGCGCGATCGATCATCCGAAGAACGGGGCGAGTCGAATCCTGTCGACGGCCGGTCAGGCGAGGTCGGAAAGTGTCCGTATCGACAAAACCGCACGCGCGTCGCGGCGCGCCCCGCGTCGCGAGGGGAGGGGGCGCGTCAACAGCGGCGGGCGCGGCGGGCCCGGCGGGCACGGCGGACGATGCGGCGCGGCGGGGTGCGGCAGGCGGCGCGGCGCGGGCGGCACGACGCGGCGCGGCACGGGCGCCGGGCCGTGCGGAGGCCGGAGTGCGGCGGGCGGAGTTCAGCGCTGGGGGCGGGGGCCGCGGCGCTGGGGGAGGGGGACGACCGGGGCGGCCGGGGCCGCCGCGGGGCCGTCGGCCACGGTGGGGCCCGCCGGGGGCAGTCCGGTGACCTGGGCCAGCAGGTCGCACCAGGCGGCCAGGTGGCCCGCGGTGTCCGGCACGCCACCCAGGCCCTCGGTGGGCGTCCAGGAGGCCCGGATCTCGATCTGCGAGGCGTTCGGGCGGTCCGCCAGCGCCCCGAAGTAGTGGGAGCCGGCCCGGGTGACCGTGCCGCCCGCCTCCGCGTAGCCGAGGCCGCGGGCGTCGAGCGCCCCGGTCAGCCACGACCAGGAGACCTCCGGGAGCAGCGGGTCGGCCGCCATCTCCGGTTCGTGGAGCTCGGCGCGGACCAGGGTCACCAGCCGGAAGGCGCCCCGCCAGGCCTCGTGCCCGTCGGGGTCGTACAGCAGGATCAGGCGCCCGTCGGCGAGTTCGTCGCCCTCGTCGTCCAGCACCGCCGCCTCCAGGGCGTACGCGTAGGGAGCCAGCCGCCGGGGAGGGGCCACCGGCTCGAGTTCCACCCGCGGCCTCGGCCGCGCGGCCCGCAGCGCGTCGACGGCGGCCCGGAAGGGCAGTGGCGCCCAGGCGTCCGCATTCAGCTCCCGCTCCCCGTCCTTCCCGTCGCCCGCTCCACCGGCACCGTCCGTCAGTCGTCCCTGAGCCGCAGCCATGCGCCGAAGATACGGCTCGGCGGGTCCCCGCGGCGTGAAGGACACCCCCGCACCCGCGGTGCGGCCGCATCGCGCTGCGCGAACAGCTTCGAGGTTTGCCCGACGGGTCGTCCGGTCCTGTCCGGTCCCGGCAGGACCACCCCGGGGCGGTGTCGCGGGAGACGCGCCGTGGGACAATCGCCGCGTGAGTGTCATGGAGAAGCCCGAGAACCCCGCCGTCGCCGATTCCGCCTTCCTCAAGGCGTGCCGCCGAGAGCCGGTGCCGCACACGCCGGTCTGGTTCATGCGTCAGGCCGGGCGCTCGCTGCCCGAGTACCTGAAGGTGCGCGAGGGCATCCCGATGCTCGAGTCGTGCATGCGGCCCGAGCTGGTCACCGAGATCACCCTGCAGCCGGTGCGCCGGCACGGGGTGGACGCGGCCATCTACTTCAGCGACATCGTCGTCCCGCTCAAGGCGATCGGTGTCGACCTGGACATCAAGCCGGGCGTCGGCCCCGTGGTGGAGCAGCCGATCCGCTCCCGCGCCGACCTCGAGCGGCTGCGGGACCTGACGCCGGAGGACGTCTCGTACGTCACCGAGGCGATCCGGATGCTCACCGCCGAGCTCGGTCCCACGCCGCTGATCGGCTTCGCCGGCGCGCCGTTCACGCTGGCCAGCTACCTGGTCGAGGGCGGCCCGTCCAAGAACCACGAGCACACCAAGGCGCTCATGTACGGCGACCCGCAGCTCTGGGCCGACCTGCTGGACCGCCTCGCGGACATCACCGGTGCCTTCCTCAAGGTGCAGATCGAGGCCGGCGCCTCCGCGGTGCAGCTCTTCGACTCCTGGGTGGGCGCGCTGGCCCCGGCCGACTACCGGCGCTCGGTGCTGCCGGCCTCGCGCAAGGTGTTCGAGGCGGTCGCGCCGTACGAGGTGCCGCGGATCCACTTCGGCGTCGGCACGGGCGAGCTGCTCGGGCTGATGGGCGAGGCCGGCGCGGACGTCGTGGGCGTCGACTGGCGGGTCCCGCTGGACGAGGCCGCGCGGCGGGTCGGCCCCGGCAAGGCGCTGCAGGGCAACCTCGACCCGGCGGTGCTGTTCTCCACGCCCGAGGCGGTCGAGACGAAGGCGCGCGAGGTGCTGGACGCGGCCTCCGGGCTCGAGGGCCACATCTTCAACCTGGGTCACGGGGTGCTCCCCACCACCGACCCCGGCGCCCTGACCCGCCTCACCGAGTACGTCCACGAGCAGACCGCCCGCTGACGTACCGCCCGCCGAGGGTGCGCGGCCCCGCTTCGGCGGGGCCGCGGTGTTTCCGCCGCCCGGGGGTCAGACCTCGACGGCCTGCGGGCTGCGCCGCTGGTCGGTGCCCGGTACCGGCGCGGAGGCGTCGGAGCCCAGCGCCACGATGCGGTTCGCCTCGTCGACGTGCACCACCCGCGGCTTCATGCTCCGCGCCTCGGCGTCGTCGACCTGGGCATAGCTGATGAGAATGACCAGGTCACCGGGGTGGACGAGGTGCGCGGCGGCGCCGTTGATCCCGATGACCCCGGACCCCCGCTCGCCCTCGATGGTGTAGGTCTCCAGCCGGGCGCCGTTGGTGATGTCGACGATGTGCACGAGCTCGCCGGGCAGCAGGTCCGCTGCCTCCAGCAGGTCGGCGTCGACCGTCACCGATCCCACGTAGTGCAGGTCGGCCTGGGTCACCGTGGCACGGTGGATCTTGGACTTGAACATCGTACGCAGCATCGGGGTACTCCTGGAGGTAGGCTCCCTGCCTGCGTTCTTGCAGGTCAAGGGCTGTTTTTTCACCTTACAACGTGTCGCACGTGCGGGTGGCTCTTCCAAGGTTCTTCGGGACTCGTGCCGACCACCTGCTGATCTCGCCGACGCTTCGTCAGGTGGGTGGAGGTCGGCTCTCCCGACCTGCCGGGGCGTCGGCACAAGCCTACGCAGCCCTGCCCCGGAGGTGTCCCGTGAGGACCGTCACTGGCGGCCGGGGCGGAGCGGACCAGTTCCGGACCGGTTTCCGAGCAGAGGGACCCAGCGTATCGCGCGGTCTTAATGAAAGACGAAAGATAAGTGGTGACGGATCCTTGACGGTCCCCTCCCGTGGCGGGCAAGGTTCCCGAGAGCGCTCGCTCGTTCCCCCTTTCGTGCCCAAGGAGCCCCCGCATGGCTGTAGTTGGCATACCGTCACTGGCGCCGCCGCCACCCCGCAGACTCGTACGCCGAGGCATCGTCGGCGCGGTCGTCACCGCTGTCGCCGCAACGCTGCTCACCATCGCACCCGCCCAGAAGGCCGAGGCCGCGCCCGTACTGCTCTCCCAGGGCAAGCCGGTCACCGCCTCCAGCGAGGAGAACGGCGGCACGCCGGCCACCGCCGCCGTCGACGGCAACTCCGGCACCCGCTGGTCGAGCGCCCACTCCGAGCCGCAGTGGATCCGCGTCGACCTCGGTGCGACCACCAAGGTGAGCCAGGTCGTCCTGAACTGGGAGACGGCGTACGGCAAGGGCTACCGCATCGAGCTCTCCACCAACGGCACCGACTGGTCGACGGCCTACCAGACCGCCACCGGTGACGGCGGCACGGACACCGTCACGGTGACGGGCGACGCCCGCTACGTGCGGATGTACGGCACCGCTCGCGCCACCCAGTACGGCTTCTCGCTCTGGGAGTTCCAGGTGTACGGCGAGAGCGGCACCGGAGGCCCGCAGTTGCCCGGCGGTGGCGATCTCGGCCCGAACGTGCACGTGTTCGACCCGTCGACGCCGAACATCCAGGCGAAGCTGGACGAGGTGTTCCGGCAACAGGAGTCGGCGCAGTTCGGCAACGGCCGGCACGCGTTCCTCTTCAAGCCGGGCACGTACAGCAACCTCAACGCCCAGATCGGCTTCTACACCCAGATCGCGGGTCTCGGCCTGAAGCCCGACGACACGACCATCAACGGCGACGTCACGGTCGACGCCGGCTGGTTCAACGGGAACGCCACGCAGAACTTCTGGCGGGCGGCCGAGAACCTGGCGTTGAACCCGGTCAGCGGCACCAACCGGTGGGCGGTCTCCCAGGCGGCGTCCTTCCGCCGCATGCACGTCAAGGGCGGGCTGAACCTCGCGCCCAACGGCTACGGCTGGGCCAGCGGCGGCTACATCGCCGACTCCAAGATCGACGGCCAGGTCGGCAACTACTCGCAGCAGCAGTGGTACACGCGTGACAGCGCCATCGGCGGCTGGTCCAACTCCGTCTGGAACCAGGTCTTCTCCGGCGTCGAGGGCGCTCCGGCCACCAGCTTCCCCGAGCCCCGCTACACGACCCTGAACACCACCCCGATCTCCCGCGAGAAGCCCTTCCTCCACCTGGACGGCAACGAGTACAAGGTCTTCGCGCCGGCCAAGCGCACCAACGCCCGCGGCACCACCTGGGCGAGCGGCACCCCGCAGGGCGAGTCGATTCCGCTGAGCCGGTTCTACGTCGTGAAGCCGGGAGCCACCGCCGCCACGATCAACCAGGCGCTCGCCCAGGGCCTGCACCTGCTGTTCACGCCGGGCGTCTACCACGTGGACCGGACCATCAACGTCGACCGGGCGAACACGATCGTCCTGGGCCTCGGCCTTGCCACGATCATCCCCGACAACGGGGTGACCGCGATGCGCGTCGCCGACGTCGACGGCGTGCGCCTGGCCGGCTTCCTCATCGACGCCGGCACCGTCAACTCCCCGACGTTGCTGGAGGTCGGACCTCAGAACGCCTCCGCCGACCACGCCGCCAACCCCACCACCGTCCAGGACGTCTACATCAGGATCGGCGGCGCGCACGCCGGCAAGGCCACCACCAGCATGGTGGTCAACAGCGACGACACCATCATCGATCACACCTGGGTCTGGCGTGCCGACCACGGCGACGGCGTCGGCTGGGAGACCAACCGCGCCGACTACGGCGTCCGCGTCAACGGCGACGACGTC
This sequence comes from Streptomyces sp. NPDC047130, assembly GCF_040643475.1. Classification (NCBI taxonomy): domain Bacteria; kingdom Bacillati; phylum Actinomycetota; class Actinomycetes; order Kitasatosporales; family Streptomycetaceae; genus Streptomyces; species Streptomyces sp. NPDC047130. The sequence continues at coordinate 215,751 of NZ_JBEYUK010000007.1, forward strand.
CTGGCCACCGGCCTGTTCGTCGAGCACTTCAACAAGTACGACGTCGAGTGGTACGGCGAGCGCGGCCGCACGATCTTCTACCAGAACGAGAAGGCGTACGACGCGCCCAACCAGGCGGCCATCCAGAACGGCTCCACCCAGGGCTACGCCGCCTACCGCGTCGACGACTCCGTCGACACCCACGAGGCGTGGGGCCTGGGCAGTTACTGCAACTACAACGTCGATCCGTCGATCCGGCAGCACCACGGCTTCAAGACCCCCGTCAAGCCGGGGGTGAGGTTCCACAGCCTGCTGGTGGTGTCCCTCGGCGGCATGGGCCACTACAACCACGTCATCAACGACACCGGAGCGTCCACGGTCCCCGCGGGGACCACGACCGTGCCGTCGATGCTCGTGTCCTTCCCCTGACACGCCGATCACCCGCTCGCCGGACGATCCGGCGAGCGGGCAGGCAGTGACTCCCCTCCGGTCCGGGTGACAGCCCGCGCCCCGGCCCGGAGGGGCCCGCGGCCCCGGCGGCCCGAACGCGGCGCCCGGCTCCCCCCCCGCACACCTCCGCACCCCCGTACGACCCGCTGCGACCGCGCCGGTCCCCTTCCGGTACGCCGCGCCGCGGCCACGCGCCGAACAGGGACCGGGGACCCCCTGGAGAGCGCTCCCCGTCCGGCACTCCGACCTGCCAGGAGCAGAAGTGTCCAGACTCTTCTCACCGGCCGTCCCGGCCCGCCGCGCCGGCCTCTCCCTGCTGACCCTCGGCGCGTTGACGGCCTCGACCCTCGGCCTCGCCGCACCGCCCGCCCAGGCGGCCGAGACCCTGCTCTCGCAGGGGCGGCCCGCCACCGCCTCGTCCCAGGAAGGCGCCGGATACGCCCCCTCGGCCGCTGTCGACGGCAACCTCACCGGCACCCGCTGGGCCAGCTCGTGGAGCGACCCGCAGTGGTTCCAGGTCGACCTCGGACAGCGGTCCGACCTGAGCCGCGCCGTGCTGACCTGGGAAGGCGCGTACGGCAAGAGCTACCAGATCCAGGCATCCGACAACGGCACGGACTGGCGCACGCTGCGGAGCGTGACCGGCGGCGACGGCGGCACCGACGAGGTCGCCGTATCCGGCTCCGGCCGCTACGTCCGCATGCTCGGCACCGAGCGCTCCGGCGGCTACGGCTACTCCCTGTGGGAGTTCCAGGTCTACGGCACCACGGGCGGCACACCGCCCGCCACGGGCGCGGTCAAGGTCACCGGCTCCCAGGGCGACTGGCGACTGACCGTCGGCGGACAGCCGTACACCGTGAAGGGCCTGACCTGGGGCCCGGCCATCGCCGACGCACCCCGGTACATGCCCGACGTGAAGTCGATGGGCGTCAACACGATCCGTACCTGGGGCACCGACGGCGGGACCAAACCGCTGCTCGACTCGGCGGCGGCCAACGGCATCCGCGTGATCAACGGCTTCTGGCTCCAGCCGGGCGGCGGTCCGGGCAGCGGCGGCTGCGTGAACTACGTGACCGACACGACGTACAAGAACACCATGCTGACCGAGTTCGCCACCTGGGTGGAGACCTACAAATCGCACCCGGCCACGCTGATGTGGAACGTCGGCAACGAGTCGGTGCTCGGCCTGCAGAACTGCTACGGCGGCGTCGAACTCGAGGCCCAGCGCAACGCCTACACCACCTTCGTCAACGACGTCGCGAAGAAGATCCACTCGATCGACCCGGACCACCCGGTCACCTCGACCGACGCCTGGACGGGAGCCTGGCCCTACTACAAGCGCAACGCGCCCGACCTCGACCTGTACTCGATGAACTCCTACGGCGACATCTGCGGGGTCCGGCAGGACTGGCAGGAGGGCGGCTACACCAAGCCGTACATCATCACCGAGGGCGGACCGGCAGGTGAATGGGAGGTGCCGGACGACGCCAACGGTGTGCCCGACGAGCCGACCGACGTGCAGAAGGCCGAGGGGTACACCAAGGCGTGGGACTGCGTCACCGGGCACCGGGGCGTCGCCCTCGGCGCCACCCTCTTCCACTACGGCATCGAGCACGACTTCGGCGGTGTCTGGTTCAACCTCCTGCCCGACGGCCTGAAGCGGCTGTCCTACTACGCCGTCAAGAAGGCCTACACCGGGTCGACCACCGGCGACAACACGCCACCGGTCATCACGAACATGACCGTCAGCCCCGCCTCCTCCGCCCCCGCCGGCGGCGAGTTCACCGTGCGCGCCGATGTACGCGATCCGGACGGCGACGCGATCACGTACAAGGTCTTCCTCAGCGGCAACCACGCGAACGGCGACAAGCGTCTCGTCGAGGCCCGCTGGCGCTCCACCGGCAACGGCGCCTTCGCGGTGACGGCGCCCGAGAAGCTCGGCGTGTGGAAGGTGTACATCCAGGCCGAGGACGGACGCGGCAACGCCGGCATCGAGACGAGGTCGGTCAAGGTCGTCGCCCCGCCGGTCACCGGCACCAACGTGGCGCTGAACAAGCCGACCACCGCGTCCTCCCACCAGGCGTCGTACGGCGACTGCCCCTGCGAGCCCGCCAAGGCCACCGACGGCAGGGCCGACACCCGCTGGGCCAGCGACTGGAGCGACCCGCAATGGATCCGCGTCGACCTCGGCGCCTCCACCGCCGTCCGCAAGCTCCAACTGGTGTGGGATCCGGCCTACGCCAAGGCCTACGAGGTCCAGGTGTCCGACGACGCCAACACCTGGCGCACGGTCCACTCCACGACGACCGGGAACGGCGACGTCGACACCATCGACGTCGCCGCGACGGCACGGCACGTCCGTCTTCACCTGACGTCCAGGGGGACGGGCTGGGGCTACTCGCTCCACGAGTTCGGCGTCTACAGCTGACGCACCACGCCAGGCCCCCGGCGGGGGCGGCGCTCCAACCCCTGCCGGGTCCCCACCCCCCACTCCTGGGCTGGAGGCCCTTCATGACATGCCGTTCGAAGCAACTCCCCGCGCTCCTTCTCGGCACCGCCCTCGTCGCATCGGTGCTCGGCCTCGGCACGGTCGCCACCGCGGCAGGCTCCGGTGACACCCCGGCCGCGTCGGCCGTCGGGCACACCGGGCACACCGGGCACACTGCGGCGGTGTCCACCCGGGCTTCCGGCGACGACCCCGACGGCGACGGATACATACCGGCCGTCCCCCCGGTCACCGACGTGACCCCGTCCCAGGCCACCCCGCCGCCGCGCTACCACAAGGAGTTCCAGGCCAACTGCGCCGTCACGCACACCGCGCCGGACGACCCGATCGTGTACCCGGGCCAGCCGGGCAAGTCCCACGACCACACCTTCATGGGCAACAGGACCACGCACGCCGGCAGTACGACGGCGAGCCTCTACGGGCGTGACACCACCTGTCTCGCGCCGGCCGACGCCTCCGCATACTGGATGCCCTCCCTGTACAAGGGGGACCGGAAGATCTCCCCCGTCGGCCCGCAGGTCATCTACTACAAGGCCGGCGTCACCGACTACACGAGCGTGCGCCCCTTCCCCAAGGGCCTGCGGTTCGTGGTGGGCGATCCGATGCAGAGCGCCCAGCAGTTCCGCGGCCACAAGGGCTTCGTCGAGGGCTGGGAGTGCGGTGACAGCTTCTTCAACACGGACATCCCGGCGACCTGCCCGAGCCGGCCCGACGTCCAGCTCAACCTCCGTATGCAGGCCCCCAGCTGCTGGGACGGAAGGTACCTCGACACCCCGGACCACAAGAGCCACATGGCCTACCCGGTGGTCAAGCCCGGCACAAACGACAACATGTGCCCCGCCTCCCACCCGGTCGCCCTGCCGATGATCGAGTTCAAGATGGCCTGGCCGGTCAACGGCGACATGAGCGACGTCCGGCTGGCCGGCGGACGCGGCTACTCCTTCCACTACGACTTCTTCAACGCGTGGGAGGAGCGGACCCTCAAGGCGCTGGTCGACCAGTGCATCGTCGGCGGCTTCCAGTGCGACGCGCGCGGCTACGACCTGTACCACCCGGAGCGCGCCGCGGTCCTGAACGCGGACTACCGACTGACCTGACCGGCCGGTGCACCGGGGCCCGGCCGCTCCCGCGCACGCGAGACCGGCCGGGCCCTCCGCCCTGCCCGGCGGGCATCGGCAGGGCCTTGACCGATTCAGCTGTCAGAGAGGGCGGGACATGGACGACAGGACGCCGGACGGGTACCTCGGCAAGCTGACCCTGGAGCAGAAGGTACGCCTTCTCACCGGCGCGACGACGTGGCGCACCGCGGGCGAGGCAGGCATCGGACTGCGGGAGATCGTCCTGTCGGACGGCCCGGCCGGCGTCCGGGGCGAGGCGTGGGACGAGCGCCGTACCTCCGTGCTGCTGCCCTCCGCCTCCGCCCTGGGAGCCCTGTGGGACGAGGCGCTGGTGGAGGAACTCGGCGGACTGCTGGCCGCGGAGGCCGTGCGCAAGGGCGTCGACGTGGTGCTGGCCCCGACGCTCAACCTCCACCGGTCCCCGCTCGGCGGCCGGCACTTCGAGTGCTTCTCCGAGGACCCGGAGCTGACCGGCCGTACGGGCGCCGCACTGATCCGCGGCATCCAGGCCCGCGGGGTGGCGGCCACGGCCAAGCACTACGTCGCCAACGACTCCGAGACCGACCGGCTGACCGTGGACGTCCGCGTGTCCGAGCGGGTGCTGCGCGAGGTCTACCTCGCGCCTTTCGAACAGGCCGTCGAAGCGGGCGTGTGGCTCGTCATGGCGGGCTACAACTCCGTCAACGGCACGACCATGACCGCCCACCCCCTTCTCGCGGAACCCCTCGCGGGCGAGTGGGGCTTCGACGGAGTCGTCGTGTCCGACTGGGGCGCCCTGCGGTCGACCGAGGAGCCGGCCCGCGCCGCCCTCGACCTGGCGATGCCCGGCCCGCAGAGCCCCTGGGGCGCCCTCCTGGTCCAGGCGGTGCGGGACGGACGGGTCCCGGAGGCAGCCGTCGACGACAAGGCCAGGCGGCTGCTCCGGCTCGCCGGCCGGGTGGGCGCCCTCACCCCGTACCGCCGGCGCCTCGTACCGGTGGGCCGCTCGCAGGGGACCAGGACGCTGCTGCGCCGGGCGGCCGCGGCCGGCTGCGTCCTGCTCGGCAACCGGGGAGTACTGCCGCTCGACCCGGCGGAACTCTCCACCGTCGCCGTCATCGGAGCGCACGCCACGTCACCCCGCGCACAGGGCGGCGGCAGCGCCGGTGTCTTTCCCTCCGGCGTGGTGACCCCCCTGGCCGCCGTCCGGGCCCGGCTGCGCGGCCGCGTCCGGGTGGTGCACGTCCCCGTGCCCCTCCCGGACGCCGCGGCCCCGCTCGACACCGACCGGTGCGACGACCCGAGGTCGGGCGCTCCCGGGGTGCTGCTGCGCGTCCTGGACGCCCAGGGGCGGGAACTGCACGCCGAGCACCGCCTCTCGGCCCGTCAGCTGGAGCCGGAACTCCCGCCGGGCGCCCACACGGTGGAGATCAGCGCGCTGCTGCGGCCACGGCAGCGGGGCACCTGGACCTTCGGCGTCGGGGGTTTCGGCCGGATGTCCCTCACCGTCGACGGACGCACGCTCCTGGACGGTGTGTTCCCCCGCGAGACCGACGACCCGGCGGTGGTGCACGTCAACCCGCCCGTGCGCGAGGCCTCCACGGAACTGTCCTCGAAGCGGCCCGTGCACGTGGTGGCACGACGGGAACTGGTCGAGGACAGCGGTCGCGCCACCGTGGTCACCGCGGCGCCCCCGCAGCCCGGCGCGCGGGACGCGGTGGCCGCCGCGGTGCGGGCGGCCCGGGAGGCGGACGCCGCGATCGTGTTCGTCGGCACCACGGAGCACGACGAGACCGAAGGCCACGACCGGAGGGAACTGTCCCTCGCCGGGTGCCAGGACGACCTGGTGCGGGCGGTGGCGGCGGTCAATCCGCGCACGGTGGTGGTCGTCAACAGCGGCGGCCCGGTCGAGATGCCGTGGCGGGAGGAGGCCGGCGCCCTGCTGCTCGCCTGGTTCCCGGGGCAGGAGGCGGGCGCCGGGCTCGCCGACGTGCTGTTCGGACTGCGGGAACCCGGCGGCCGGCTTCCGACGACCTGGGGCGCCCGCCTCGCGGACGCGCCCGTGACGCGCACGCGGCCCGTGGAGGGCGGCCTCGACTACGCCGAAGGTCTCCACATCGGCCACCGGGCCTGGCTGCGGGCCGGCCGCGCGCCGGCCTACTGGTTCGGCCACGGACTCGGCTACACCACCTGGGAGTACGAGGAGGTCGAGGCGCCGGCGAAGGCCACGGCGGGTGAGGCGTTCACCCTGCGGGTGCGCCTGCGCAACACGGGAGCCCGCGCCGGGCGGGAGGTCGTCCAGGTCTACGCGGCACGGCCGGAGTCGGCCGTGGAACGGCCCGTACGCTGGTTCGTCGGGTACGCCGCGGTCCGCGCGGAGGCCGGCCGGACGGTGACCGCCGAGGTCGAGGTGGTGCCCCGTGCCCTGCGCCACTGGTCGCAGGAGGAGCGCGCCTGGGTCACGGAGCCCGGGCCTTACCGACTGATGGTGGGCAGGTCGGCGGGGGACCCGCGGTGGGAGGGCGAGGTGACGGTCGAGCGGCGGGAGGTCACCGGCTGAGGGCCGGGTTCCTCACTGCGCCGCCCGTTCGCGCAGGCTGGTCTGCCACACAGGGCTCTGCCGCTCCGGGTCCTCCTCGGCCCTGCGGCCGCCGCGGGCGAAGAAGTCGGCGAGCGGCAGTATCGCCGCCCCGACGGTGACGGCGTCCGGTCCGAGGGTGCCCAGGTCGATCTCGACGCGCCCGCCCGGGTACTTGAGCGAGTACGCGGCGGCGTACGTCCGCACCGTGTCGAGGAAACGCCGGCCGAGTTGGAGACCGGCCCAGCCGCCGACCAGGATGCGTTCGGGCTGGAACAGATTGATCAGGTCGGAGAAGCCCGCGCCGAGGTACTCGGCGGTCTCCTCCAGGACGGCCAGAGCGGTCGTGTCGGCCGGCGCGGTGGTTCCCTCCGCACCGGGGACGGGGTAGGCGGCGGCGAGCATCGCGGTCAGCGCGGTCTCCTCGTCCACGCCGGCCGGCGGCCGCCCGCCGGCCTCCGCCCAACGCTGCAGAAGCGCTTCGGCGCCGGCGTACGCCTCCAGGCAACCGGTCGCGCCGCAGCGGCAGTTGCGGCCCCTCACCCGTACGGTCAGATGCCCCCACTCCAGGGCCACGCCGGACCGCATGTCGTCGGTGACGACGCAGGCGCCGACACCGGAGCCGAAGAGGACCACCACCGCGTTCTGCGCGCCCCGGCCGGCCCCGAACCACATCTCCGCCTGACCGAGCGTCTTGGCGCCGTTGTCGATGTAGTACGGCACGGTCTCGGGCAGCAGCCGGGACTCCCGCAGCAACCGCTCCAGGGGAACGGCGTCCCAGCCGATGGTCTGGCCGTGCACCACGGCTCCGTCCTGCGCGCTCCTGGCGACGATGCCCGGCACGCCGATACCGACGCCCATCAGCCGCTCCGCCGGGATGCCCGCCTGCTCCAGGACCTCGGGGATGCCTTCGCGGAGGTGACCGACCACGACCCCGACGTCGTAGCGGTCCACGCGCCGCAGCGCGTCGGTCTCCAACGGACGTTCCACGCGCGCGAGTTCGGTGAGGGCCAGGTCGAACAGCTCGATCCGCACCCGAGTCTCGCCGATGTCCACGCCGATCATGTAGCCGCTGTCCGCGCTGATGCGCAGCAGCGTACGGGGGCGGCCGCCGGCCGAGTCCACGCTGCCGGCCTCCTCCACCAGTCCCTCGGCGACCAACTCGGACACCACATTGCTCACCGAGCCCGAACTGAGCCCGGTCACCGGACCCAGCGAGAAACGGCTGAGGGGCCCGTCGAAGTACAGCCGTTCGAGCACCGCTGTGCGATTTTCCCGCCGCAGGTCACGCACCGTACGGCCGCTGCGCATCTTCACCGTGCCCCCTCGTCTTCGATGTCCTGCACGCAACTTACCTCGGGCCGAGGCCTTGACGCGACCTTCGCTTGAGGTTTAACTCACACCGTGAATTAAGCGGGGGGCGCTTCAGGGCTCGAACGCGGGACGCCATGTGTGTCGCACCCTCCCCACAGACGAAGTCCGTCAACCTTCCGGAAGGGCCTCCGAAGTCATGCGCAGAATCAGAGCCGCGGCCGTCGGCGCCGTCACACTCTCCCTCGTTCTCACCGCGGCCGCCTGCGGCGGGGGCTCCACCAGCTCGGAAGGCACCAACGCACAGCCGAAGACGCTCACGTACTGGGCTTCGAACCAGGGCGCCAACCTCGAGGTCGACAAGAAGGTCCTCCAGCCCGAACTCGACAAGTTCGAGAAGCAGACCGGCATCAAGGTGAAGCTGGAAGTCGTGCCCTGGTCCGACCTGCTCAACCGGATCCTCACCGCCACCACCTCCGGCCAGGGCCCCGACGTCCTCAACATCGGCAACACCTGGTCCACCTCCCTCCAGGCCACCGGCGCCCTGCTGCCCTGGGACGCCGGGAACATGGAGGCGATCGGCGGCAAGGACCGCTTCGTGGAATCGGCCCTCGGCTCCACCGGCGCCCAGAACCAGGACCCCGCCGCCGTGCCGCTGTACTCCATGGCCTACGCGCTGTACTACAACAAGAAGCTGTTCGCCGAGGCCGGGATAGAGAAGCCGCCGGCCACCTGGGACGAAGTGGTCGACGCCGGCGAGAAGCTCACCGCCCAGGGCAGGAACGGCCTCGGCGCCGAGGGCTCCAACCTCTCCAACAACATCCACCAGGTGTTCGTCCTCGGTAAGCAGCACGGCGCCGACTTCTTCACCCCCGACGGCAAGCCCGACTTCACCTCCGACGGCGCGGTGGCCGCGGTCAAGCAGTACGTCGACCTGATGGCCGAGCACAAGATCATCGCCCCGGGCAACGCCGAGTACGCCCAGAACCAGTCCCTGAGCGACTTCGCCAAGGACAAGACGGGGATGGTGCTGTGGCAGACCGCCTCGGCCACCTTCACGTCCCACGGCATGAACGAGGACGACTGGGGCGTGGCCCCCGCTCCCGTGCAGTCCGGCGAGCCCGGCCAGGGCACCGCCACCAACTCCATGGTCGCCGGCATCAACCTGGCCGTCTTCAAGAACACCAAGAACATCGACGGCGCCAAGAAGTTCGTCGGCTTCATGACCAGCGACGAGGAGCAGGTCGTCCTCAACAAGGCCTACGGCTCCATCCCGCCGGTCAAGGCCGCCCAGCAGGACCCCGCCTTCGACACACCCTCGCTCACGGTCCTGCGCGAGACCCTGGCGACCAGCGCCGCCGCCCTCCCGCAGGTGCCCGAGGAGTCCCAGTTCGAGACCGTCGTCGGCACCGCGGTGAAGGAGCTCTTCGCGGACGCCGCCGCGGGACGGCCGGTGACCACCGAGTCGGTGAGGGCCAAGCTCGAGAAGGCCCAGCAGCAGATGCCCACCAAGTGAGTACGGACTCCTCCATGACTCTCACCGCTGCCCCTGGCACAGGCGAGCGGAAGGCACGCGAGGAAGCCCCCGGAGCGCCGCGCAAGCGCCGCTCCGGGCGGCTGCGCCGCATCGGCCTGCCGTACCTCCTGCTGCTCCCCGCCCTCGTGCTCGAACTCCTGGTCCACCTGGTGCCGATGGTGATCGGCATCGCCGTCAGCTTCAAGGAGCTCACCCAGTTCTACATCCGGGACTGGACCACCGCTCCCTGGGCCGGCTTCGACAACTTCTCCCTCGCGGTCGACTTCGACGCCCCCGTGGGCGAGGCACTGCTCAACTCCTTCCTCGTCACCTGCCTGTTCACCGTGCTGTCGGTCGGGCTGTGCTGGCTGCTCGGGGTGGCCGCCGCCATCTTCCTGCAGGAGGGATTCCGCGGCCGCGGCTTCCTGCGCACGCTCTTCCTCGTCCCGTACGCGCTGCCCGTCTACGCCGCCGTCATCACCTGGTCGTTCATGTTCCAGCGCGACAACGGCCTGATCAACCACGTCCTGCACGACCAGCTGGGGCTCACCGACACCCCGCCGTTCTGGCTGATCGGCGAGAACAGCTTCGTCGCGCTGCTCGTGGTCTCGGTGTGGAAGGGCTGGCCCTTCGCCTTCCTGATCGTCATGGCCGGCCTGCAGAACATCCCCCGGGAGATCTACGAGGCGGCCGCCCTCGACGGCGCGGGCGTGTTGCAGCAGATCCGCCGCATCACGCTGCCGGCGCTGCGCCCGGTCAACCAGGTCCTCGTCCTGGTGCTGTTCCTGTGGACGTTCAACGACTTCAACACCCCCTTCGTCCTCTTCGGAGAGGCGGCGCCGGAGTCCGCGGACCTGATCTCCCTGCACATCTACCAGTCGTCGTTCCGGACCTGGGACTTCGGCACGGGCTCCGCGATGTCGGTCCTGCTGCTGCTGTTCCTGCTCGTGGTGACCGGCGCCTACCTCATGTTCACGTCCCGGGGAAGGAAGGCCGGCGATGTCTGACCAGTTCCGGAGTCAGGTCCGCTCCCCGATGGCCGCCCCGCAGTCCTTCCTGTGGAGCCGGCGGATCTTCCTGACCCTCCTCTCCGGCTTCGTGCTGCTGCCGGTGTACGTGATGATCTCCAGTTCGCTGAAGCCGCTGGAGGACGTCTCGGGGAAGTTCTCCTGGATCCCCTCGGGCCTCACCGTCCGCCCGTACTTCGACATCTGGGAGACGGTCCCGCTCGCCGACTACTTCGTGAACTCGCTGATCGTGGCGGGCGCGGCGACCGTCTGCTCCGTCACCATCGCGGTGTTCGCGGCCTACGCGGTGAGCCGTTACTCCTTCCGCGGCAAGCGCGTCTTCACGGTCACCGTGCTGTCCACCCAGATGTTCCCCGGCATCCTGTTCCTGCTGCCGCTGTTCCTCATCTACGTCAACATCGGCAACGCCACCGGCATCGCGCTCTTCGGCTCGCGCGGCGGCCTGGTCCTCACCTACCTCACCTTCTCGCTGCCGTTCTCCATCTGGATGCTGATCGGCTACTTCGACTCGGTGCCCAAGGACCTCGACGAGGCGGCCAAGGTGGACGGCTGCGGACCGCTCGGCGCCCTGTTCCGAGTCATCGTGCCCGCCGCGATCCCGGGAATCGTCGCCGTCGCCGTCTACGCCTTCATGACCGCCTGGGGCGAGGTCCTCTTCGCCTCCGTCATGACCAACGACACCACCCGCACCCTCGCCGTCGGCCTCCAGGGCTACTCGACCCAGAACGACGTGTACTGGAACCAGATCATGGCGGCCTCCCTGGTCGTGAGCGTGCCCGTCGTCGCCGGCTTCCTGCTCCTCCAGCGCTACCTCGTCGCCGGCCTCACCGCCGGCGCCGTCAAGTAGCGGCCGCACGCGCCCTTCCGTCACCGCACCACCGCGCCCACCCCAGAAAGGCCCCCTGTGTCCGAAGCGATAGACCTCGCCGCCCTTCCCCCTGACTTCGTGTGGGGCACGGCAACCTCCGCCTACCAGATCGAGGGCGCCGTCGCCGAGGACGGCCGGGCCCCGTCGATCTGGGACACCTTCTCCCACACCCCGGGGAAGATCGACAACGACGACCACGCAGACGTGGCCTGCGACCACTACCACCGGTGGCCCGAGGACATCGCCCTCATGAAGGAGCTGGGCGCCGGCGCCTACCGCCTTTCCATCGCCTGGCCCCGCGTCGTCCCCGGCGGCGACGGCCCCGTCAACGCGGCCGGTCTCGACTTCTACGACCGTCTCGTCGACGGCCTCCTCGACGCCGGCATCACGCCCAACATCACTCTCTACCACTGGGATCTCCCGCAGAGCCTCCAGGACCGGGGCGGGTGGACCGTCCGCGAGACCGCCGAGCACCTCGCCGCCTACACCTCCGTGGTCGCCGAGCGGCTGGGTGACCGGGTCACCCGCTGGGCCACCCTGAACGAACCGCTGTGCTCCGGGTGGATCGGTCACCTCGAAGGCCGGATGGCTCCCGGACTCACCGACCTCACCGCCGCCGTGCACGCCTCGTACCACCTGCTCCTCGGCCACGGACTGGCCACGCAGGCGCTCCGCGCGGCCGTGCCGGACGCGCGGATCGGACTCGTGACCAACCACTCCACCGTGGAGGCCGCCTCGACCCGCCCCGAGGACGTCGCGGCCGCCACCCGGATGGACGGCCACACCAACCGCTGGTGGCTCGACCCCGTCCACGGCCGGGGTTTCCCCGCCGACATGTGCGAGCTGTACGGCGTCGAACTGCCGGAACGCGCAGGCGACCTGGAGACGATGGCCGCCCCGCTCGACTGGCACGGTCTCAACTACTACTTCCCGGTCACGGTCGCCGACGACCCTGACGGTCCCGTCCCCTACGCCCGCGAGGTCCGCCTGCCCGACGTGCCCCGTACCGGAATGGACTGGCAGATCGACGCCGGCGGCCTGGAGGCGTTCCTGCTGCGGCTCACCGACGACTACGGTGTCCGCCGGCTGTACGTCACCGAGAACGGCTCCGCCTTCCCCGACACCGTCGGCCCCGACGGCGCCGTCGACGACCCGGAGCGTGCCCGCTACCTGGAACAGCACATCGCCGCCTGCGCCCGCGCCGTACGCAAGGGCGCCCCCCTCGCCGGCTACTACGCCTGGTCGCTGCTCGACAACTTCGAGTGGGCCTACGGCTACGACAAGCGCTTCGGCCTCGTCCACGTCGACTACGCGACACAGGCGCGGACCGTCAAGACGAGCGGCCGCCGGTACGCGGACATCATCCGCGCTCACCGACAGGCCCAGGCCTGACCCGGCGCCCGAAAGGCCGGAGGGGGTCCGCGGGCGTGGCTCAGCAGGCCCTGCGCCACGTCCCGAGTTCCGGCTCCTTCAGCATCGAGGACAGGCGCAGACGGCGGGACTCGGCGCAGAAGTCGCCGGCCGGTCCCTGGTACTCCACGTGGAAGACCGCCTTCCCGGCCTCGACGAAGGCCGACAGCCGGTCGCACTCGTCGTACTGGGCGCACTCCTCGTTGACGGCGAAGTCGAAGTGGGGGAGGAGCTGCGGGATCTGGTCGAGGTCGTTCTTCAGGCCGACGGAGAGGCCGCGGGCGTGGGCGATCTCGGCGATCATGCGGTTGTAGCGGAGCTGGTCCTCGGCGGTCAGCGGGAAGCCGGTCCGGTGGGCGTAGCCCTCGACGAGGTCGGGTTCCACGGCGTCGAAGCCCTTGGCGCGGCACATCTCGAAGCGGCGCTCCATGATCGGCCGGAGGACGGAGAGCCGCCGGATGTCCAGCCAGCGTTCGCCGTGCCAGCCGTTGGGCCGCCCGAGCACCGAGCGGGGGAAGTCCGCCTGGTCGGGGCGGTACTCCTCCCAGGCGCCGACGTTGATGTAGCAGATCACCTTCCGGCCGTCGCGGTGCAGGCGGGCGACGTCCGCGGCGGTGTTCTCGAAGCCGTCGATGTCGTAGACGGGCACGTCGGCGGCGGTGGGGTCGACGGGCCCGTCCAGCTGCCACTGCCACGGGGTGCCGGGGCGGGGTGTCCAGCGCGGGCCCGGCGGGACGCCGTCCGGACGACGGGACGGGGGTGCGGGGGAGGGCGTGCCGGAGGCGGTGGCGCCGGGGGCGCGGGAGGTGGGGCCGCCCACCGTGGAGTCGGGTGCGGCGCCGGCCGGGGTGGAGGGCCGCGGGTCACGGGCGGCGTCGTCGCCGGGGGCGGAGCAGGAGGTGACGGCGAGAAGGGCTGCGAGGACGAGGGCGGCGGTCGCCGGGAGCAGCGCGGCCGCGCCTGACGGGCGGGGGCGGCGGGGGCGGAGCCGACGGGCGGCGCGTCCGGGCGCTGGGCGCCGGGCCGCCCGGTCGCGGGTCATCGCTGCGCCCCGGTCAACGCGGGGGTCAACGCGGCCCAGGGGTTGGGAGGTTCACCCGTCACGGGGCCGCAGACGGCGGCCCCGCGCCGGTGGGCGGTGCGCACCGCGAGCGGGACCAGCGCCTCCGGCACCCCGTAGACCAGGTGGCAGAGGGGTCCGGGTGACCGCCGGGCCGCCCAGGAGGGGCGGCTGAACGCGGACACGTAGCTCGACCAGGGCCCCTCGAAGGTGACCGTGAGGTCGGCGAGCCGGACGTAACCGGGTGCCGGGTGGGCGCCGGGGTTGAGGACGACCGTGCGGGCGCCGCAGCGGCGGACGGCCCTGACCAGCCTCCGGCAGTCGGCGAGGCCCTCCGGGGCCGTGGTCACCTGGTCGAGGAAGCAGCCGTCGGCGCCGTACCACTCGCGGTACCGGCTCATGTCGTCGACGGCGTCGGCCCGGTCGCGGGTGCCGTAGTCGGTGTCCACGTAGCCGAGCAGCCGGACGCCGGCCGCGCGCAGCGCCTCGGCGGCGGTGGTGAACGCCGGGTCGGGGGCGGGGCCCGGGCCGCTCGCCGGGTTGAGCACGACGCCGTAGGCGCGGTCGGCGGAGGCGATCAGACGGTTCCAGGCGCCCGGGTCCTCCGCCGGGTGCACGTAGAGCGGGATCAGCAGAGTCACGGCAGCGGCCCTCCCGCGACGACGCCGCCCGCCTCGACCGGCCGCGCGGGGGCCGCGCCCGCCGTGTCCGCCACGCCACCCGCCGTGTCCGCCACGCCACCCGCCGTGTCCGCGCCACCCGCCGTGTCCGCGGCGCGACCCGCCGCGCCTGCCGTGTCCGCCGCGTCCCGCTGCGCCGTGGCGGCCCAGAGCGCGGCCACCGCGTCGTCGAGGGAGTACCGCGGACGCCAGCCGAGGGCCCGGGCGGCCTCGTCGATGGACGAGCACTGCCAGGACACCTCCCGGGAGCGGGCCGAGTGCGCGGCTTCCCCCGCGTCCTCCTCGATCCGTCCCGCGAACCCGGCCGCGCGGGCCAGCCCGCGCACCATCGCGCGCACGGGCGCCGCGTCGCCCCCGCCGATGTTGAGGACCGGGGGCAGCGGCCCGTCGGCCGTGGTGGCGAGCACGACGGCGCGGGCGACGTCCCGGGCGTCGACGAAGTCGCGGTGGGCCGAGAGGTCGCCGAGCCGCAGCACCGCCCCCGGCGCCCGCCCCGCCTCCCGGAGCAGGGTGGCGACCCGGCCGGGCAGCCCGCCGGGCGGCGCCCCGGCACCCACCGGGTTGCCGATCCGCAGGACCACCGCGTCCAGGCCGGAGGCGGTGACCGCGACCGTCCCGGCCAGCTTGGTCGCGCCGTAGGGGCTCACCGGCCGGGTCGCCGCGGACTCGGTGACCCGGCTGCCCGGGTCGCCCGGTCCGTACTCCGCGGCCGACCCGAGATGCACGAGCCGGGCCCCCGGCGCGGCCCGGCGCAGAGCCGCGCAGAGCACGGCCGGGCCACGGGCGTTGGTCTCGGCGAGGGTGACCGCGTCACCGCCGGTGGCGCCGGCGCAGTTGACCACCGCGTCCGGCACCACCCCGGCGAGGGTGTCCGCGACCTGGTCAGGACGGTCGTGCGCCAGGTCGATCCGGACGGCCGCACCGGGTGAGCGGCCGGCGTCGAGCACCCGCGCGGCGGGCAGGGCCGCCCGCAGGTGCCCGGCGACATGCCGGCCGAGGTAGCCGGTGGAGCCGATGACGAGAACGCGCATGGAGACGTCATGCCCCCTTGAGGAGCATCTGCTTGCGGCTGGTGAACTCGGCGTTGGCCCGGTCGTAGTCGTCGGGGCGGCCGATGTCCAGCCAGTAGCCGTCGAACTCGTAGGCGTGCGGCGGGCGGTCCGCGGCGAGCAGGTCCAGGACCAGTTCGTCGAAGCCGAGCGGCAGACCGGGGGTGTAGGAGTCGAGGACGGAGCGGGAGAGGCCGTAGACGCCCATGGACACGCGGTAGTCCAGGCTGGGCTTCTCGGAGAAGCCGACGACCCTGCCGTCGTCGGTGGTGAGCACCCCGAAGTCGATGTTCACCTTGCGGGCGTAGGTGGCGATGGTGAGCGGGGCGCCGGAGGCCTCGTGGTCGCGCAGGACGTCGGCGTAGTCGAGGTCGGTGAGGACGTCGCCGTTCATCACCAGGAACGTCTCCGGCAGGCGGTCCCGCATGGTGAGCAGCGGGCCCATGGTGCCCAGCGGGTTGTCCTCCGTGGAGTAGGTGACCTCGATGCCCCACCGGGAGCCGTCGCCGACGAACGCCCGGATGATCTCGCCCAGGTGCCCGATGGCGATGGTGCAGCTGCGGAAGCCGGCCGAGGCGAGCTGGCGCAGCACGATCTCGAGGATGGCGTGTTCGCCGCCGATGGGGACGAGGGGCTTGGGCAGCGACGTCGTGTACGGCCGGAGCCGGACGCCCTTGCCACCGGCCAGAATCACTGCGTGCATGGGGGTCTCCTTGCTGCTGGGCGGGCTGTGGGACGGCGGACGGGGACGTCAGATGTTGTAGATGCCGGTCTTGTAACGGGCCAGGTTGGCCGGGTCGCGGAAGAACTCGACGGTGTGGGCGAGTCCTTCCTCCAGGCTGTGCGCGGGCCGCCATCCGGTCGCCGCGGTGAGCCGGGACGCGTCGGCGACCAGGCGCATCACCTCGGAGTTCGCGGGCCGGATGCGTGCGGCGTCCTCGCGGACGTCGAGGTCGGCGTCCATGACCTTGCCGATCAGGGCGACCAGGTCGCCGACCGAGATCTCGCCGCCGGTGCCGGCGTTGAGGGTGTGGCCGACGACCTGCTCGGCGGGGGCGGTGCCCACCGCGAGGAACGCCCGGGCGGTGTCCTTGACGTAGGTGAAGTCGCGGGTGGGGCGCAGGTCCCCGAGGGTGATGGTGCGCTCCCCGGCGGCGACCTGGCCGATGACGGTCGGGATCACCGCCCGCATCGACTGGCGGGGCCCGAAGGTGTTGAACGGGCGCAGCGTCACCACCGGGGTGCCGAAGCTGGCGTGGTAGCTGTCGGCCAGCCGGTCCCCGCCCGCCTTCGAAGCGGCGTACGGGGACTGGGTGTTGATGGGGTGGTCCTCGGTGATCGGCACGGTCCGCGCGGTGCCGTAGGTCTCGCTGGTGGAGGTGTGCACCAGACGCGGCGTGCCCAGGGCCCGCACCGCCTCCAGCACGTTGAGGGTGCCGGTCACGTTCGTGTCGACGTAGCTGTGCGGGGCCTGGTAGGAGTACGGGATCGCGATCAACGCCGCCAGGTGGTAGGCGCAGTCGGCGCCTTCCAGGAGGCCGCGTACCGAGCCGGGGTCGCGGACGTCGCCGAGGACGATCTCGACCTGGTCGAGGACGTCCCGCGGGAGGGTCTCCAGCCAGCCGTAGGACGAGAAGGAGTTGTACTGGGCCATGGCCCTGACCCGGTACCCGGAGGCGACCAGGAGTTCGGTGAGGTGGGAGCCGATGAAGCCCTCGGCTCCCGTGACGGCGGCGAGCGGGGACGAGGAAGAGGTCGACGAGGTCAACTGAGGTGGTCCTTCCGGCACTTCGGTCGGTCAACGGGCGGGGACGGCGTCAGGCGTGCGGCGCGGGGCGGCCGAGCAGCCGCAGCGCGCACGCCGTCAGGAGCAGGGCGGCGGCGCCGCAGCACACCGGGAACACCGCCGGATGCGCCGGCGGGTTCAGCAGGGCGACCGCGCCGGTCGAACCGGCCGCCGCCAGGCAGACGGCCGCGGACGGCCAGGCGTCGCCGAACGCCTGGAGCAGCAGGGCGGTCCACAGCGTCGCCGCGAGGAGCAGCAGCGGCACCGGTTCGGCCTCCATGAGCCAGGCGGCGGCCAGCAGCGGGGCGAGGTAGGCGAGCAGGCACAGCGTGAGGATCCCGGCCGAGCGGAGCAGGAACGCCGCGGGTGTGGCGGTCACCCGCAGCGCGGCCACCGACCAGCCGCGGTAGCGGTACAGGAGCCACTCGGCCGGGCCCATGCTCACGGTCAGCGCGATCACCGCGTACGGGTCCCGCTGACCCTCGAACAGGACCAGCACCGCGGCGGACAGCCCGAACACCCCGTAGGGCACGGAGACGCCGAGCCGCGGCCGGGGACCGTCGGCCGGGGCGACGGCCAGTTCCTTCCGCAGCGTCCCGGCGGCGGCGACGAGGGTGGCGGCCAGCGCGAGCAGCGGAAGCCCCAGGCGGAGCGCGGAGCCCGGCTCCCACCAGGGCAGCGCGGCGGCCCCGGCCGCCAGCGGGCTGAGCGCGGCCAGCAGCAGGCGTTCCCGGGCGAGCACCAGCAGCACGCCCGCCGCGGCCAGGTAGGCCGACTGCGCGGCGACCACGAGGAGCACGGGGTCCGGGCCCGCGACGGGGACCGCGGCGGCGGTCGCGACCAGGGCGCCGAGCGACGCCCCGGCCAGCAGGGTGCGCCCGGCCTCCGCCCGGCCGGCCGTCATCCGCAGATGGGCGCGGTGGCCCAGGGCCTGCCCCCACGCCCAGGAGACCACCGCGGCGAGGATCAGCGCGGGAGCGTGCCGGGTGGTCGGCCACAGCGGGGCGGCGAGCAGGTAGGCGAGTCCCGGCAGCGCGAACAGCACGCCGCGCAGCAGGCATCGCACGGTGTCCGGACGCCAGGGGTCGGCCGCCCGGCCGGGCCCGGGGAACACCCGCGGCACCCGGTCGTACAGCGCCGAGGCGAGGGAGAAGAGGTTGGGGTGCCCGTACCGCTCCCTGATCACCTCGACCGGCATCCCCTCGGCCTCCAGCAGCGCGGCGACCTCGTAGGGGTGGACGGCGGGGCCGATCTGGTCGGCGAGTTCGGCGGCGAGCAGGCCGATCTGCTCCTCGTCCGGCTCGTACCGGGGGATCCGCAGGGCCATGGTGCCGTCGTGGCGCGTGGTGGCGGAGGACCTCTCGGCCGGGACGGCCCGCCGCAGCGCGACGGTGCCGTCGTCGCCCCTGCCCCCGTGGCGCGGGCCGTCGGGGCGCGGGCCGTCGCGGTGGGCCGGGTCGGGCAGGTCGAGCCGCCGCAGGGCGACGGTCCGGTCGTGGCGCGTGTACGCCCTGCGGGCCTTCCGCGGGGTCCCGGCCAGGCGGATCGCCAGGGTCTCCTGGTCGGTGCCGTGCGGTTCCAGGGGCATCGGTCCGCTCATATGGCCACGCTCCTCGGGCCGGCGTGCTCGGTGGCGCGGAGGTCCCCGTCGTCTCTCGCCGGTTCGCCGTCCCCCGCCAGCTCCAGGTAGATGGAACGGAACGTCTCGACGGTGCGGCGCAGGGTGAACTGCTCGATCACCCGCAGCCGGGCCGCCTCGCCCATGGCCCGGCGGCGCTCCGCGTCGTCGAGGAGCTCCAGCGCCGCCGCGGCCATCGCCTCCGGGTCGCGGGGCGGCACGACGAGTCCGGTGTCGCCGACGGCCTCCCGCACGCCGCCCACGTCGGTGGAGACGGTGGCCCGCCCGCAGGACATGGCCTCGATCAGGGTGAAGGGGAAGCCTTCGCTGATGCTGGAGAGCATCACCACGTTGCCGGCGGCGTAGGCGTCCTTGATGTCGTCGACCCGGCCCTCGAAGGTGACGGCGTCGGCGTGTCCGAGTTCGGCGGCCAGGGCCTCGCAGCGCTCCCGGTAGCCCTCCCCGCCGCGCGGTGTCCCCCCGAACAGGCGGAGCCTGGCGTCCGGTCGTCGGGCGCGGACCCGCGCGAAGGCCCGGATCAGCGTCTCCAGGTCCTTGATCGGGTCGACGCGTCCGGCCCAGCTCAGGGTCGGGGTGGCCGGCTCGGGCCCGGCGGGCGGGAACGCGGCGGGGTCGACGCCGTTGTACACGGTGCGGATGGACCCGGGGTCCGCGCCGCCCTCCTCCTCCCACAGCCGGTTGTAGCGGTTGCCGGGGGTGATCAGGGCGGCCCGGCGGTAGGTCTCCTGGGCGAGCAGCCGGAAGAAGCCGAGGACCACCGCCTTCACCGGCCAGCTGTACGGCGCCGTGCGATAACCCAGGTAGCGTTCCCGCAGGTAGACGCCGTGTTCGGTGAGCAGCAGCGGGACCCCGTGGCGTTCCAGGGCGGCGAGGCCCGGGAGGGCGGCCACGCCTCCGCTGACCGCGTGCGCCACGCCGTGCTCCGGCAGCGGCGCGGCCAGCGGGCGCAGGGCGTGCTCCAGGAGACCGGTGGCGGTGAGCGCGTCGTGCAGGGTGGGCCCGGCCTCCCGCGCGGGCACGCCGGGCCGGTTCCAGACGGAGGTGAGCGAGGTGATGGCCTGGTCGTCGCGGAGGAAGGGGCTCAGCGTGCCGTCCGCCGCGGCGGCGGCCAGCGCGTACAGGGAGGGCGCGAAGCCCTCCTCGGCCCGCGGGTCCAGCAGCGCGCTCAGGAACCGCTCGTAGCTCTGGGCCAGTCGGCGGCGGGCCCGACCGCGCGGCGGGCGCCCCTCGGGCGCGGGGCCCCACATCGGGACCGAGCGGACCCGCGAGACGTGCGGCGGGAGGTCCCAGACGACCGCCTCACGGCCGGTGCCCGTGACGGCGAGGACGTCGAAGCGCAGGTCGGGCATGCCGTGGACGAGTTGGTCGCACCAGACGCTCACACCGCCGTGGCTGTGCGGGTAGGTGCCTTCGGTGAGCAGGGTGACGTGCGTCGCGGCATGGCGGCGCGCCCCTGGATGGAGCTGCATGCGGGTGCTCCCCGGCCGGGTCGGGAGATGGTCGTACGGTCCCGGCCACGGGAGTCGTGGCCGGGAACCGCGGGCGCGGGCGTCGGTCAGCGCAGGCCGCTGAACGGCACCGGTTCGGTCACACCCTCGGGGACGTGGGTGTCGGGAGCGGGGCGGGACGTACGCCGGCCGGCGTCCGCGGTCGTGTCGGAACCGCCGGACGGGGCGGGGGAGGACGGCGGCAGGGTGAGGGTGAGCCCCCCGTTCGCGGACGGCGTCCAGCCGGAGACGGTGCCCGCGTAGGCACCGCCGAAGCCGGCGCCGTTGAGCTTGGTGCCGCTCGGCATGGTGGCGGTGACGGCCACGCCGGCCGGGGCCCGCACGGTCACCGCGGAGCCGATCCGGTGGGCGGTGACCTGGCCGGCCCGGACGGCGTCCTGCCAGGCGCCGCGCCGCTGCAGCTCGACGCCGATGTCCTTCATGCGCAGGTTCACCACGGGCGCGCTGTCGGTGAACAGGGCGTCGTAGCCCTCGAGCACGGCCGTCAGGACGGGGTAGGCGATGCGGTCCTCGGCCAGGTTGGACTGGTGGATGAAGTGCGGCTTGGGGTCGTTGGCGAGGACGTGGCCGAGCGCGATGCGCGTCTCGAGCGGCACGATGTGGCCGGTGAAGCCGGTGGCCGGGTCGAGCGGGGCCGGCAGGCAGGTGGTGGTGGCCGGGTTGTCCTCGCAGATGCCGCTGCCGCCCTGCGCGCGGCTGGTGTAGATCCAGTTGTACTCGTCGACCTGCTCGGCCGCCCGGCCGGCGTTGAAGAAGATGTTCATCGGGTAGCGGGAGACGGTCGTCGCCGGGCCGACCCGCCGCTGCACGGGGTCGCGGGAGTTGTCCGAGGCGAGCCAGGTCACGCCGTTCTCGGTGAGCGCCGGCCCCAGGTTGGGGTTGTCCGCGGGCTGCTGCGGCAGCACCTTCAGGCCCGAGTGCTCGCCGGTCACCAGCTCCCCGTGGTCCATGGGGAAGCCCGCGACCTGGCCGAAGTAGCGGTTGAGGGAGATCTCGTCGGAGATCTCCGTCCTGCCGACCCACTTGACGGAGCCGTCCGGGTTGGTGGCGCAGCGCCACGGCACCACGGTGGTGTCCTGCCGGCATCCGAGGAAGGCGTGCGAGTAGGTGTGGTTGATCCACCGGAACTCGTCGCGCTCGGCGACCAGACGGTCGGTGAGCGGGTCGGCGCCGCCGTTGTCCTGGCGGTGGTCGATGCTGCCCGCGGCGTTGAAGGCGAGGTCGAGGGTGAAGTCGTGCTCGCGCTGCCAGGCGACGGCGTGGTCGACGTCCGACGCGACCATGCGGATCGGGTCGGGCGTGCCCTGGCCGGGCGGGCAGTCCACGTCGCCGGGCGTGCAGTTGAGGTCCGAGTCCCAGCGGTCGTCGACCGCGAGCACGTCGTCGACGTGGACGGCGAAGTAGTTGCGGGAGGCGCCCAGGCGCACCCCTCCGGTCATCCAGTCGACGATGCCGCGGGCCAGCAGCCGGTACTGCTGCTGGTGCTGGTTGTAGACGAAGGTCACGACCAGTTCGCGTCGCCCGTCGTGCCGGTACTCGCCCACGAGGGCGCCGCGTCGGCTGGTGCCGGGGATCGGCGCGTCGACGTAGGTGGTGAAGTCGGCGCCGGCGGCGGGCGTCGACAGGTAGCCGTAACTCTCGCCGATGGTCGGGGAGTTGTCCTCGAACGGGACGGCCCCCTCCAGGTAGCCGAAGGGTCCGGCCTTCCCGGCGGCGGTGACCGAGGCGGTGACGCCGTCGAGGCTGCCGGAGTACCCCCCGTACACCGGGTACTGCAGGCCGGCCTCGGGACGGGCGTAGGTGTAGGCGTCCACCTGCGGGATGTCGTAGGCGCGTTCGTAGTCGGCGAGCGCGGTCATCTCGGCCGAACCGGCCGGGAACGGGTTGTCGTTGGGCAGGACGACGGCCTGGTACTTGGCCCTCGGCAGGCCGTCCACGGTGTCCGCGAGGAACGCGGGGTCGATCACCGGCCGGTCGGACCGGGCGAGGTCGACCTCGGTGTACGGCGTGCCCGCCGTGTCCAGCTCGGCCATGACGGCGTCGGTGGCCGGGCCACCGTCGCTCACCACCAGGACCCGCAGGTCGACGCGGTGCTGGGTGGCGTCCGCCTGGGCGACCGTGGTCGGCAGTGCCAGGGCGGCGATCAGTGAGACCACCGTGAGCACGGTGGTACGTGTGGTCCGCTTCATGCGGTGCGGTTCCCTCCCCCGGGACGGGTGGGCGCGGCCCGCGACGGCTCGCCGTGGAGCCCCGGAGCCCGCGTCCCCCTGGTGCGCGACGCCGGCTTCCCCCACAGATGCCGCCGTCGCCGCTTTGGTCATGTCAGATCATGATGTCTTTGTACGGTGATTGTGGGCTTGTTGTGGAAGCTGACGGGAAATCGCTGTTGTCCGCGTCCCCGCAGGCCCGCGGGCCCGCCGGCCGCCCAGGGCGACCGGCGGGATTCGGACAGGGGGCGTCAGGCGCAGAGCACCCGGGTCTCCGGCGTGTACACCGGGCCGCCGCTGACGTTCGTGGTGTCGCTGAACTCGGCGTAGTAGTACGAGTAGAAGCCGATGTTGCCGTTGCACCCGGAGTCGGGGGCGATCTGCAGCGTGAGCGTCACCGTCCGGCTCTGGCCGGGCGGGACGGTGGCCCCGTAGTTGCCGCCGAGGTCGGCCGGCCCGGTGCCGGAACACGGCACGCTGCCGTTCGGCGTGGCCAGACTGCAGCCGGTGAAGCTGTACTTGAGGTCCGGGCGCTGGGTGGTGAGCCACGTCGGGTCGATCGTCTGGTACATGAACCAGAGGTCGTAGGTCTTGTTGTTGGTGAGCGTCATCGACAGCTGCACCGTGCCGCCGGGCGTCGTGGTGGCCGTGTCGGTGGCGAAGGCCAGCGTGGCCGACGCGGGCAACGCGGCGTGGGCGGCGGGGGCGAGACCCACGAGCGCCAGGGCGAGGCCCAGGATGCCGGTGAGGCCGATTCGTCTCAGGTTCCGTGATCGCATGACCGGGAGGCTAGGGACGCCGGACGCGCTCCGTCTGCCCCGCGGAAGCGGCGGCGCCCGACGAGGGTGCGGAAGTGGTCATGGCGGGATGATCCGGCGCCGGCGCCTCGAAGGACGGCCTCCGTTTGGGTAGGTCCAGGCCGCTCGATGTGACGACGCCTTCACAGAACGCACCGGAGGGCGGCCGGGGCGCCGTCCGGGACCGGAAAAGTTGGCGTGAACATCACACTCTGAAACACCTCGGACACATGCCGCGCACGCCTCATCACGGCTGCTTTCCGGTCATCCGTCGATTGTCGGCCAGGTTCCCGGGGGCGCCGGCCCGTGCCGGCGCCCCCGGCGGTCACTCGTCCGCCGGCGCCCCGAACGGCAGGTGGCAGACGAGCAGGACGACGCCGCTGAGGGTGAAGACCCGCGTCGCGGCGTCCAGCCCGTTCCACTGGTCGGACTGCCACATGGCGAACCACTCACCGCCGATGCCGATGAAGCCGGCGCCGAACAGCAGCATCACCATCAGCAGCCCGTACGTGCTGATCCGCAGGGCCCGGGGCCGGTCCCGGCGGAACCAGAGCCAGGTGCCGAACAGCAGGACCAGCGCGGCGACGCTCTCCCAGACGATGATCAGGACGTACGCCGCGTCCTGGAGGCGTTCGCTGGTGATCGCCCGCCACATCAGGTCCGGGTCCTCGAAGGTGGTGTCCATGGCCAGCACATGGCGGACGAAGGCCTGGTTGGTGCCGAAGTCGGTGATGTTCCCGACGGCGACCAGGGTCATGTAGAGGGCGACGGTCCCGGTGAGCAGCGTCGCCGTGAGCCGCAGGGCGCGTGAAGTGG
Source organism: Streptomyces sp. NPDC047130 (assembly GCF_040643475.1). Lineage (NCBI taxonomy): Bacteria > Bacillati > Actinomycetota > Actinomycetes > Kitasatosporales > Streptomycetaceae > Streptomyces > Streptomyces sp. NPDC047130. The sequence continues at coordinate 240,036 of NZ_JBEYUK010000007.1, forward strand.
GTGCCATGCCGGTGTTCTTCCCACCGCGGGGCGCGGCGCCCCGCCCGGATCGCGCCACTGTGCGGCCGCCGGGCGCCGGGCTACCAGGGGCACCGCGCCCACACCGTCTTCCCGCCCGGCGGGTACGGCTCCCAGCCCCAGGCGTCGGCGAGCGAGGCGACGAGGAGCAGGCCGCGTCCCGACTCGTCCCCGGCGTCCGCCGGGGCGGGGACCGGGAGACGGTCACCGCGGGCGTCGGTGACCTCGATCCGCAGCGTCCCGGGCGTGAGGGTGAGCGCGAGGCGCGCGCTCCTGCCGGGCACCCGGCCGTGCCGGGCCGCGTTCGCGGTGAGCTCGGCGACGAGGAGGAACGCGACGTCCGGGCAGCCGTGCCGCCCCGGCCGTGCGGCGAGCCACCGTTCGGCGGCGTGCCGGACGCCGTGCGCCCCCCGCGCGGTGGTGGGGAACAGCCGGCGGAACCGGGGGGTGTCGTCGAGGTTCGGATCACCTGGGGCGGTGACGGATTGCTGATTCACATCACCGAGGGTGAGGGAATCCGCCTACCGTTGGGAGCGCTGTGGGCGGTACGGAGAGTGACTGTACGGGTGCGTCCGGGGCGCCGTACCGGCGTCCGGCCGCCACGTGGATCAGGGGAGGCGGTACGGGAATGGGCGAAGAGGCGGACGGCACGGACGAGGTCGCGGACCTGTTCCGGGCCCTCGGCCGGCAGATCCGGGTCGCCCGGGAGCGGGCCGGGCTGAGCCAGAAGGAACTGGGCGAGCGCGTCGGCTACGGCGAGGAGACCATCTCGTCGGTCGAGCGGGCCCGGCGGACACCGCAGCCGGAACTGCTGGCGGCGGTGGACCGGGTGCTGGAGTGCGGTGGGCTGCTCGCCGCGGCGGCGGAGGACGTGGACCGGGCGAAGGCGCGGCGGCGCGTGCGGCATCCGGAGTGGTTCCGGGACTACGCGCGCCTGGAGGCGGAGGCGGTGGAGATCTGTTTCTACAGCACGCTCACCATGCCGGGCCTTCTGCAGGCCCAGAGCTACGCCCGGACGATCTTCACCGCGCGGCGTCCCTGCCTGGACGAGGAGACCATCGAGCAGCGGGTGGCGGCACGGCTCGACCGACAGGAGATCCTGACCTGCTGGCCCCCGCCGATGGTGACGGCCGTCATCGAGGAGTCCGTGCTGCACCGGCGGATCGGTGGCCGGGAGGTGCAGCAGGAGCAGTTGCGCCATCTGCTGAAACTCGCGGAGCTGCGCAACGTCGAGATCCAGGTGCTGCCCCTGGAGTGCCAGGGGCACGCCGGTATGGAAGGGCCGTTCATCCTGCTGACGCCCAAGGGGAAGCCCCAGGTCGGGTACGGCGAGTTCCAGAGCGTCAATCGGCTGATCACAGACCCCGACCAGGTCCGTATGCTGGCCCTGCGCTACGGAAGCATCCGGGGACAGGCACTCAATCCGGCCGAGTCCTCGGCCTTGATCGCGAAGCTGCTGGGAGAGCGATGATCAGCCACGAACCCGACGGGCTCCACTGGTTCAAGAGCACGTACAGCGGCGGGGACGGCGGCGAATGCGTCGAGGTCGCGGTGGACGCCGCCGTCGTGCGGGTCCGGGACTCAAAGGACCGCGGCGGCCCGCAGATCGCGTTCACGCGCGGGGCGTGGACCGGATTCGTCGGCGTCCTCACGACGGCGGCGGACCGGCACTGACCCCGCCACCGGTCAGGGGGCCCCGCGGAGGACCCCGTCCGCCGCGTCGGCGGCCCACGCGGCGAACTCCTCGAAGCCGAGGTTGGCGATGACGAGGTTGGCGTGGACGTCGTGGGCGGCCGCCGGGGTGACCCGGAAGGCGGCGCCGAACTCGACGTGCGCGGCGTACTCCTCGTCGTCCTCGCAGTCCTCGCGGGTCACCAGGGTGGCGGCGAGCAGCGGGTGCGACGGGTCCCGCAGGGTGACCTCGTCCGCGAGGAGGACGACCACGCGCTCCTCGTCCGCGCGGAGGGCCGCCACGACCTCCGCCACGGTGGCGTCCGCCCAGACCGGGTCGTCCAGGACGTGCGCGCCCGCGTCGGCGTGCGCGCGGAACGCGGCCGACACCGCGTCCCACCCCGGCACGTCACCGGGGGCGGTCCGCACGAGCAGCGGGAGGTCCGGGTCGAGGCCGGTGACGGCGGGCAGGCGTCGCATGGGGGAGTGCTCCTCGGCGGTGGTCGCTGACAGGATGATCATCGCACCCGCCGCTCGGGCCGCCGGTGCCGCTCCCGGCCGGGGCCGTGGTGGTGGACCAGCCAGTTGCCGAACAGTGCCCCGCCGTGGACCACGAAGCCCACGCCGATCAGCCAGGACTCGACCACCAGGACGATGCCGACCGCGCCGTAACTGATCGCGTTGGTCACGATCAGCGGCGTGAAGACGTAGTAGGAGAAGGCGCGCAGGCCGACCAGGCCGGCGATGGTGGCCAGGGCGCCGGGGAGCAGGCGGCGCCAGGTGACCTGGCCGCCGAGCAGGAAGTGCTGGCCCCACCAGAAGAACAGGAGGCCGAGCGCCGAGCTGAGGGCGATCCGCACCCCGCCGGGGAGTTCGCGGGTGAGCACCTCCTGGTAGAGGAACGCGGTCAGCGCGACCATCCACACCGCCTGCCGCCAGACGCGGTGCCAGCGGCCGGCGGGCAGGCCCCAGATCCGCTCGTAGCCGTTCTGCACGCTGCCGCCGAGGGCGACACCGAACAGGGCGAGGGTGATGCCGCCGAGCACGCTGGTGGAGCCGACGACCCGGGGCGGCGGGCTGAAGATGTCGGTGAGGACCTCGGCGGAGCGGTCCGGGAGCCCCATGCCGTCGGCGAGCCAGGAGGCGAACCCGCCGCGGCCGAAGGGATCGGCGGCGGCGATCACGATCAGCAGCGGAGCGAGGGTGACCAGGGCGAGGGTGGCGAAGCCGAGGGCGCGGTGCATCAGTTCCAGGTCGCGGGCCTGACGGACCAGGTGGTACGCGGCGAGGCGGCGCCAGGCGCGGTGGAGCGGCCCCGGCTCCGGGGTGGCGGTCCCTGTCGTTCGTCGCCTCATGGAACGACCCTCGGTGACCGGACGCGGCGCGACAAACCCTCCGGGGCAGCCGGGGGACCGGTCCGGGCCGTTCGGCCCCCGGCCCCGGCCCGAACGGCACAGGCGCCCGGTGCGGGGCGGGCGCATGCTGACCCGTGATCGAACAGGAGGTGCGGCGTGCGCGGACACCTCGGCCGTGGTCCCGCCCGTGCGGCCCGCCGGCGGGCGGGCCCGCTTCCGGCAGCCGGGGGGATTACCCGGGCCGCTTTGCCGGAACCCGGAGAGGGACGCGTCCTCGCCGTCGAACTCGCCCCGTCCCGCGGGGTGATGGTCCTGGCGGCCGGTCACGGCACCGCCCGCACCGCACCCGACCCCGAGGAGGAAGGCATGCGGCTCGTCCCCGCTCCGGAACTCGACTCCGCGGCGCTCGACATCATGCTCACGGCGGCCGCCGCCGCGCCCTCCGTGCACAACACGCAGCCCTGGCGCTTCCGCCTGCACCCCCTCACCGGGCTGCTGGAGGTCCGCCTGGACGGACGCCGCGCGCTGCCGCACACCGACCCCGACCACCGGGCCCGGCAGATCTCCGTGGGGGCCGCCCTGGAGAACCTGATGGTGGCCGCCGTGCACCTGGGCCTGCGGCCGGCCGTGCGGCTGCTGCCCGATCCGCGTGACGACACCCTGCTCGCCGTCGTCGACACGGCCGCCCGCGGCCCGCACCCGGCCGGCCCTGACCCCCTGGCGGACCTCGGCCTGTACGCCGCCGTCGCCCGCCGCCGCAGCAGCCGGCTGCCCTACACCGGACGTCCGGTGCCCGAACCGGTGGTGGCCCGGATGGCGACCGCCGCCCGGCTGGCCGGGGCCCGCCTCCTCGTGCCGCCCCACGCCGTCACCCGGCGGCTGCTGCGGCTCACCGCGGTCGCGGAGGCCCGCAACCGCGCCGACCCGGCCCGCGCGGCCGAGGCCCGCGCCTGGATCCGGCCGCCCGGCGGCGGCCCGTACGGCGTTCCGGTGACCGCCCTCGGCCCCGCCGACCTCGCGGGGCGCATCCCGTCCCGTGACTTCACCGGGCCGGTCACCGCGCTGCGCCCGCCGCCCGCCCGCTTCGAACGCCATGTGCAGCTCGCGGTGGTCTGCACGCGGCGGGACGAGCCGCGCGACCGGGTCGTCGTGGGCCGGGCGCTCCAGCGGGTGCTGCTGGTGGCCACCGCCCTGGGTGTGCGGACCTCGCTCCTCCACCAGGGGATGGAGTGGCCCGACGTCCGCGGGGCGGCCGCGGCCCTGATCGGGCACGGCCAGCGGCCCCAGCTGCTGGTCCGGTTCGGGTACGGCCCCGAGGGCCCGCCGACACCCCGCGCGCCGGTGACCCTCGACCGCTGACGGCCCGTCCGGTCGCCGGACGTCCTCGCGCCGGGTCGGGCGCGCCCGACCCGGCGTGCCCTGGCTACGCGTCGGGCCTGGTGACGTGGCGGCTCCCCGGCCGCGGCAGGGGGCCCAGGTCTCCGTCGACGACGGCGCGGACGAGCGGGGGGCGGCCCCACAGGGCCAGGATCTCGTTGGAGAGGCCGACCGGCGGCCCGGGGAGGTCGAGGCCCTGGGTGATGATCCTGGCGGCGGCGAGACCACGCGGGACGGCGCCGGCGTCCAGGAGCGTCCGCCACTCCGCCGGGCCGAGCTCCAGGTATTCCAGCCCGGTGAGCGCGCCGACCTGCCGGGGGTCCGCGAGGGTGCCGGGCAGGGCGCTGAGCGTCCGCAGGCGCGGCAGTCCGGCCAGCGGCGCCAGGTCGGCCGGCGGCCCGTCCGGAAGGCGCACGCACAGCACCTCCAGCTCGGGTCCCGCCACGTCCTCGACACCGCGCCGGTTCCAGGCGTCGAGGAGGGCCACCACCCGGTCCCGCTCCCGGTCCCCGGCGGCGGAGCCGCCGCGCGGTTCGGTGCCCCGTGGTTCGGTGCCCCGTGGTTCGGTGCCGCGCAGGAGGTCCAGCAGGGAGTCCGCGACCAGGTGTGCTCCGGAGGGCTCGTCGAGGGGCAGCGCCACGATCTGCCCGGCCCGGCCGCCGGGGCCCGGAGTCAGGTCCACGGCCAGGAGGTCGCCGCAGCCGTCCTCACCGAAGACGATCCAGCCGGGGGAACCGACGAGCCCCTGGACGGCGGCGCCGGGCGCCGTGACGACGGCCCGCAGGGCGGCGACGGGCCAGCACGCGGACCGGGACGAGGCGTCGGCGACGTGCACCTTCTCCAGGGGGAACAGTTCCCAGGGGACCGCCTCGTACATCGCCGTGTCCCAGTGCTCCTGCCGGGTGCCCACCACCCGGTACAGGGCCTCGAGTTCCGCGGGGAGCGGCCGGCCGAGGCGTGCCTCGGCGGCGGCGAACTCCTCGTCGCGGGCGTCGGCCGCCCCGGGCAGCCGCTCCAGCAGCCACCGTTCCACCGCGCCCGGGTCGCCGGCGGAGCGCCCCGCCTGCGGGTACACCTCGGGCAGCCGGCGCCACGGTTCGGGCACGGCGTCCTCGACCAGGACCAGCGCCCCGTGGTCCGACGTGCCCTCCAGGGAGACGCCGGGGCCGCGCAGGCGCAGCCGGGTCCGGCCCGAGGGGGAGATCCGGGCGGAGAAGGTGACGGACTCCGCCGCGGCGGCGGTGAGCGCCGCACGCACCCGCTCCACCGCCTCCAGCGAGGCGGCCGAGTCGCGTGCGTGCGGCGCGACCCCCCCGGACGCGCGCACCCGGTCACGGCCGACGGCTCCGGCCAGGTGCAGGACCTGGTCCGCCCCGGCCTCCCTCCCCTCCACCCAGGCGCGCAACAGGGGCGCCCAGGTGGAGAAGGAGGTCAGGGGCAGCGGCGAGGGGGCGGAGGTCGGCGCACTCATGGCGCCGACGATAGGGCGCGGCGCCGACACGTCCCGGGCCGGGGGCGTGTCGGCGCCGCATCGGGGCGGGGAGTCCCCGGCCCGGCGCACGCGTGGCGCGGACCGCTGCCCCTACCGGGCGCCCAGTCCGGCGTCCTCGACGCTCTCCTTGCCCTCGGCCTCGAGCACCTTGTTGAGCACGGTGAGGTCGTAGATGCCCTCCAGCGACGGCTGTTCGAGCAGCCCCGCCTTCACCGCGTGCTCCGCCTGGGCGTCGAGCGTGGCGGCCAGCGGGTCGTCGAGGAAGGCGATGGACTCCCAGGCGGGATCGAGGACCTCGGCCGGCAGGTCCTTGCCGGTCAGTTCCTTGAGCGCCGTGTTGGCCGAGGCCTTCGCCTCGTCGGGGTTGGCGTTGATCCACTCGTTCGTCCTGACCGAGCCGCGCAGGACGGCCTCGACCACGTCCGGGTGCTCCTTCAGGAACTTCTGCGACACGATGATGTTGGTGATGACGAACTTCTTGTCCGGCCACAGGTCGGCCTCGTCGAGCAGCACCTCGGCGCCCTCGGCGACCAGCTTGGAGGCGGTCGGCTCGGGCACCCAGGCGCCGTCGATGGAGCCGGACTTGTAGGCGTCCGGGGTGATCTTGTTGTCGGTGCGGAACACGGACACGTCGCCCTTGCCGCTCTCCGCGTCGACCTTCCAGCCCTGCTCCGCCACCCAGTTGAGGAAGGCGACGTCCTGGGTGTTGCCGAGCTGCGGTGTCGCGATCCGCTTGCCCTTGACGTCCTTCAGGCTCTTGATCCGGTCAGGGTTGACGACCAGCTTCACGCCGCCCGAGGCGGAACCGCTGATGATCCGCAGGCTCTTGCCCTGGGACTTGGTGTAGCCGTTGATCGAGGGGGACGGGCCGATCCAGCCGATGTCGATGGAGCCGGCGTTCAGCGCCTCGATCTCGGACGGGCCGGCGTTGAAGGTCGACGTCTTGATCTCGGTACCACCCAGCTCCTTCTGGAGCAGGCCCTCCTGGACGCCCACCAGGGCGGTGGCGTGCGTGAGGTTGGGGAAGTAGCCGATCCGCACCTCGTCGACGGAGAGCTTCTTCGCGTCCGAGGCGACCTGCTCCTTCTTGCCGTCGTCGGCGGAGTCGGAGCCGTACCCGCAGGCGGTGAGGAGGAGGGGGAGCGCGGTGATGACGGCGAGGGCGCGCAGGGCGCCGAGCGGTCTGAGGGCAGACACGGAGGTGTCCTCTCGGGAAGGAGTGGATCGACAAGACGTGGAACGCCGGGCGAGGGCCCGGGAGCGGGTTCGCCGACATCCCGCTCGGCCGGGGCCGACGACGGCGGACGAGGCCGTGGTGGCTCAGGGAGCGGGGAAACAGGGCACGGGTGGTGCGGACGCCCGGAACGGGGCGGTGGGGGCGTCGCGGAGGGAGTCCTCCGGACGGCTCAGACGGAGCGACAGATGGCGCTCGAGGTGCGGCCGAGATCGACGTGCCGGCGCGAGGTCAGCAGGGCGAACGACAGGGCCGAGCGGTCACAGGTGCGCATGGTCCCCCCTCGTTCGACGTCGGATGCCGCCTGACTGAGGGGATCGTGGCAGAAACCGGCCACCGCACCAAGAGGCGTGTCGCATGGTGGACACCGCTGTCTCGCGGAACGGGACGGAAGGGCGAGGTCCGCGGGGTCGCGAATGGTGGGCCTGACGCCTGGCGGAGACGCCAACAGGCGTGTTTTCCAGCCGAGTTGAGGCCGCGGCGGGGCGTGTCCGGCATCCGGTCCCCGGCTTGACGAACCGTTGCCGCTGCTGCTGAATGAACCGCATGAACGCCCAGCCGCGCCTGGTCACGCGTGACCACATCGACTTCGGTCGGGTGTGGTCCGCGGCGTGTTGCGCCTGACGCGGCAGCGGGCCGTCCGACCGGCCCCCACCCGTTCCCGGTGACCCGGTGACCCGGTGACCCGGTGACCCGGTGCCGGTGACCCCGCCACGGGCCGTTCCCCTCACCGCGCGGTCACCGCGTGCTCGCCGCGCGCTCACCGCGTACTCGCACCGCCGCCGCCGCAGCCCCGCCCCGTCCGACGCACCATGCCGTCACGCCTTCGAGGACCTGAGGCCATGCCCCGCGAACTCCACCTGTCCGTCGCACTCGACGGGACCGGCGGCCCCACCGCCGCCTCGCTCACCGCCGCCCACTGGACGGCCCTGGCCGCCCTCGCCGAGGAGGGGGCGCTCGACTTCGTCACCCTCGGGGACGCCTCGCCGCCACCACGGAAGTCCGACCCCGGCGGCCTCGACCCGGTGGCCGTCCTCGCGCGGGTCGCCCCTCTGACCCGCGGGCTGGGCCTGGTGCCCCTGGCCGCCACCGGGCCGTCCCGCGCCCTCGCCGCCCTGGCCGGACTCGACCTCGTCAGCGAGGGCCGGGCGGGCCGCCCGGTCGAGGCCCGCGCCGAGGGGGACGGGCCCCGCACACCGCGGGAGCCGTCCCCCGCCGTGGTGGCGCTCCGCCACGACGACCCCGCCGGGCGCTGGGAGCTGTCCGCGCGTCAGGCCGACGTCGTGCTGCTGGACGCCGACCGGCCCGCCACCGCCCGGTCGGCGCGGCGGCGCCTCGAGCACGGCGCGCGGGAAGCCGGCCGGGCCCCCGAGGAACTGCGCATCCTGCTCCGGGTGGCCGTGGCGCTCAACGGCGGCACCGGCACCCTGCCGCCCGCGGGCCACCGGCTCACCGGCGCCGCCACCGCCCTGGCCGCCCGGCTCGACGACCTGCGCGCCGAGAGCGAGGTGGACGGCTTCCACCTGGTCCCGGCCTCGCCCGCCACCGACCTGCCCGCCGTGGTGCACGGGCTGGTGCCGGCGTTGCGGGCCCGCGGGGTCTTCCGCGCGGGCTACACCGGCTACGCCGGGCGCACCCTCCGCGACCACCTCCGCCTGCCCCGCCCCGCCCCGGCCCCGGCCGCGGCCACCGCTCCGGCCCCTGCTCCGGCTCCCGCCGCGGCTCCGGCTCCGGCTCCCGCCGCGGCCTCCGCCCCGACTCCCGCCGCGGCCCTGGCCCCGGCCACCGCTGCTGCCGCGGCTCTCGCCCCGGCCACTGCCGCTGCCCCGGCTCCGGCTCCGGCCACCGCTCCGGCCCCTGCTACGGCCACCGCTCCGGCCCCTGCTCCGGCCCCTGCTCCGGCCACCGCTCCGGCCCTGGCCCCGGCCACCGCCGCGGCTCCGACTCCGGCCACCGCCGCGGCTCCGGCTCCCGCCCAGGTCCTTCGCCCGACGGGAGCTGTACGGTGACCGGCCCCGGTTCCGGTGTCGGCCCCGGCCCCGGCCCCGGTTCCGGTCCCAGCCCCGGTGTCGGCCGCGGTGTCGGCCGCGGTGCCGCCTCCGCGGGGGCCGCGCCACCCCGGCGCGTCCACCTGGCCGCGTACCTCCCCGGCACTCCCGACACCGGTGGCCCGAGCGGCTTCGCCTCCGTCCGGCACCTGGCGCGCACCGCGGAACGCGGCCGGTTCGACTTCCTCCTCCTGGACCAGGACCTGCGCCCACGGGCCGACGCCGAGGGCGGCTGCGCCTCGCTGACCGTGCTGAACGCCCTCGCCGCCGTCACCGGCCACCTGGGCCTGGCCGCCACCGTCGACGCGGCGGGCGGCGAGCCGTGCGAACTCGCCCGCTGCCTCGCCTCGCTGGATCACCTCTCCGGGGGACGCGCCGCCTGGCACGTGGGCCCGTTACCCCCGGACGAGGGCGGCCCCGCGCGCCGGGCCGCTCTCACGGAGGCACCGGGGCCCGACGACGGGCACCCGGACCGCGCCGACGAGTGCGTCGAGGTCACCCGCGCCCTCTGGCGCGCCTGGCCGCCCGGCTCCGCACCCCGCACCGTGCGGCACAGCGGGCCGTGGTTCGACCTCACGGCCCGGCCCGCGCTGCCGCCGTCGCCCCAGGGCCACCCGGTCGTCATCCGCGGCGCCGGGTCCGACGGCGCCCGCGAAGCCGCCGCCCGCACCGCCGACGTCGTCCTCACCGGACACACGGACGAGGAGGCGGGCCGCGCCCTCCGCGCGGACCTCGGTCGACGCCTCACCCGGTACGGCCGCCCGCCCGGCGCGCTGAAGGTCATGGCCGTGGCCGCGTTCGTCCTCGGGGAGACCGAGGACGAGGCCCGCGCGAAGCGCGCCGCGCACGGCCCGGGGACGGCACGGCGGCCCTGCCTGACCGGCACCCCCGCATCGCTCGCCGCCACCCTCGACGCGTACGTGCGGGCGGGGGCCGCCGACGGGTTCGTGCTGACGCCGCTCCTCGCGCCGGACGGGCTGGACGAGTTCGTCGACCTGGTGGTGCCGCTGCTCCAGCGGCGCGGCGTGTACCGCGCCGCGTACGAGGGCCCCACCCTGCGGGACCACCTCGGCCTGGAGCGCCCCGCGGCGGAGGCCGACCGGGTCGCGGCGGGGCGGTGACGACAGGTCAGGGGCAGTGGCAGGCCAGCGGCAGCGGCAGGTCAGGGTCGGGTCCACGGGCGACGGGCGTGCCGTGCCTGCCGGCCGTACAGCAGGCCCGGCGGCTCGGGCGGCGGGACGGTGCCCGCCTTGAGTGGCCAGGCCAGGAGCATGCCGAGGGCGAAGCCGATGACGTGCGCGACGTAGGCCACCGTGCCCGCCTGGGAGACGCCCTGACCGGCCGAGTACGCGGCCTGCAGCGCGAACCAGAGGCCCAGCACCAGCCAGGCCGGCAGACGCAGCGGCAGGAAGATCAGGAACGGGACGAGGGCCCAGACCCGGGCCCGGGGATACAGGACCAGGTAGGCGCCGAGGACCCCGGCGACCGCGCCGGAGGCGCCGATCAGCGGGCTCGCCGAGTCCGGGTCGGTGAGCGCGAAGCCGTAGGAGGCGGCGTAGCCGCAGACCAGGTAGAAGAGCGCGAACCGCCAGTGGCCCATCCGGTCCTCGACGTTGTCGCCGAAGATCCACAGGAAGAGCATGTTGCCCAGCAGGTGCAGCCAGCCGCCGTGCAGGAACATCGCCGACAGCACGCTCAGCTCGGGCGACTTGGCGTAGCCCGGCGGAGCCACCACGCAGCCCGCGCCCTCCGGCCCCACCCCGGTCTCGCCGGTCGGGACCAGGCGCGGCATCCGGTCGAGGATCAGCTCCCGGGGCACCACGGCGAACCGGTCGAGGAACGCCTCCAGCCGGCACAGCTCGCCCAGCGGGACGTTCCCGGTCAGCGACCCGGTGGTGCCGGGCGTGAGCAGGAAGACGACCACGTTGGCCGCGATCAGCGCGTACAGCACCCAGGGGACGCGCCGCGCCGGGTTGATGTCGTGTACCGGGATCACCACGTGATCAGGTGTGCCCGCCGCCCGGCGGTTCAGACACGGAAGGCGGCGGCGGGCGGGCGGCAGGGGCAGGGGCAGGGGCGGGGGCGGGGTCAGGCGTCGTGCGGGCGCACCGCCGCGGCCGCCTTGCGGGCCGCCACCAGCACCGGGTCCCACACGGGGGAGAACGGCGGCGCGTACCCCAGGTCCAGGGCGGTCATCCGCTCCACCGTCATCCCGGCGGTCAGCGCCACCGCGGCCACGTCCACCCGTTTGGCGGCGCCCTCCCGGCCCACGATCTGCACCCCCAGCAGCCTCCCGGTGCGCTCCTCGGCCATCATCTTCACCGTCATGGGGGAGGCGCCCGGGTAGTAGCCGGCCCGGCTGGTCGACTCGACGGTCACGGTGCGGAACCGCATGCCGACCCGGCGGGCGTCCTTCTCGCGCAGGCCGGTGCGGGCGATCTCCAGGTCGCAGACCTTGCTCACGGCGGTGCCGACCACACCGGGGAAGGTGGCGTAGCCGCCGCCCACGTTGGAGCCGATCACCTGCCCGTGCTTGTTGGCGTGGGTGCCGAGGGCGACGTGCTGCTGCTGGCCGGAGACCAGGTTGAGGACCTCCACGCAGTCTCCGCCGGCCCAGATGTCCTCGTGGCCGCGGACCCGCATGGCGAGGTCGGTGAGCAGGCCGCCGCTCGCGCCGAGCGGGAGACCGGCCGCGCGGGCCAGGGCGGTCTCCGGCCGGACCCCGATGCCGAGGATCACCACGTCCGCCGGGAACTCGCGGTCGCCGGCCACCACTCCGCGGGCCCGTCCGTCGGCGCCGACCAGGACGGCGGTGACGTCGGTGTCGTTCACCATGGTGATGCCGAGGCCCTCCATGGCGGTGTGCACCATCCGGCCCATGTCCGGGTCGAGGGTGGACATCGGCTCCTTGCCCCGGTTGACCACCGTGACCTCGAAGCCGCGGTTGATCATCGCCTCCGCCATCTCGACGCCGATGTAGCCGGCGCCGACCACCACCGCGCGACGGCCGGTGGTGCCCGCCAGCGTGTCGAGCAGGGCCTGACCGTCGTCCAGCGTCTGCACACCGTGCACGCCGGGCAGGTCGATGCCGGGGAGCGCCGGCCGGAGCGGAGTGGCGCCGGTGGCGATCACCAGCTTGTCGTACGACGTCCAGTACTCCTCGCCGCCGTCCAGCTCACGGGCGCGGACCCGGGAACCGTCGACGTCGATCTCGGTCACCTCGGTCCGCATCCGCAGGTCGATGTCGCGGGCGCGGTGCTCCTCCGGGGAGCGCGCGATCAGCGCCTCGCGGTCGGTGACCTCGCCGCCGACCCAGTACGGGATGCCGCACGCCGAGTAGGACGAGAAGTGGCCCCGCTCGAACGCGACGATCTCCAGCTCGCCGGGGTCCTTCATCCGGCGTGCCTGCGAGGCGGCGGACATACCCGCCGCGTCGCCGCCGATGACCACCAGTCGTTCCCGGTCCCGCCTCGCGGTGCTGCTGCTCATGGGGCAACGCTAACGCCGCGCCGCCCTTCGCCACCCCCGGGTACGCCCCAACCCCGGTCCGGCGACCCCGGTGCGGGGTTGTGGCGTACCCGGGCGGCGCAGGGCGTCGTCGGGCACCGCTGAACCTCGCGAAGAAGAAGTTCGCGGCATTGCAGCGGCTGGTGGAGCCGTGACGGCGCCGGGCTGAAAGCACCGCGACGGCCGGGTGTCCCCGGCCGGGTTCATCGGTACGCGTACCGGCCGGGGTGCGGCGACGGACCGGCTGGCGCTGCTGGTGCTAGGCGCGGGAGACCGGTCGGGTGCGGCAGTGCGGCGCGGGGGTGGTGGACGGTCAGGGTGAGAGCAGGCAGCAGCGGGGGAGGGCGCGCGCCGCTGCCGCCTCAGGAGCTGCGGGCCGTCCTGGCCCCGGTCGACCTGGTGTGGGCGCGGCTGGAGCACCCGGCCGCCCGCCGCCTGGTGGAAGCTGCCGTCCGCAGCGAACCCAAGCGGGTGGCGGGCTTCGCTGGCCCTGCGGACGCGCTGCAGGCCCCCGCCCGCCGGCTCGCCCTCTGTCTGAGCGAGCAGCTGCACACCGGCCGCCCGATCCAGGATCCGGTGGGCTGGCTGATCGCCCGGGGTCTCCCCCAGCGCCAGCAGTGCGGCGACGCCCGGTGCGACGAGGGCGTGCTCCTCGACTCCGGCCGGGACTGCCCGCGGTACGAGGACCGGCAGGTCGACCGCCGGGCCCAGCGCAGCGCGGTGGCGGCCGCCGTCGACGCGGCGATGCCGCACGCCATTGAGGCAGAGCGCCGCGCGGAAGTCGACCGGCAGCTGCACAGCAGGTCACCGTCCGCGCGTGGGCACGAGAGCTGGAGCCGGAGCGGGTCCGCGCACGGAAGGCCGCCGCGCAGGCCCGCGCCGAAGATTTGGCAGCCGCGCCCGACCACGGTAGTACGCCCGGACGGGGGCGCACCGATGGGCCTCGGAGCGGCGATCGGCGCGCTGGTCACCGAGCGGGCCCGGGAGCTCCCGCCGCCAACGCCACGCTGCGCGAGCGGTGGCGACCATCACCCCCGACCTCGCCGGACACCTCGCCGCCGTGTCGTACGACCACGACAAGGGACTGCTCACCGTGTGCCCGGAATCGCCGGCCTGGGCGACGAAAGATTCGACTGGAAAAGACCCGGATCATCACGCCCGCCAACACCGTCGTCGCCGGCTTCACCGTCGTCCGCGCCCACCGGACCGGTGGGCGCCGGGGCGACCGCTTACTTTGCCGGCATAAGAGGGTTATCAGCGTCGAAGTCCCAAGTCTCCAGAGCGGCGTCGAATGGAAACTCTGAATGATCTTGCCAAATGCGCGCGAGGGAGACGAGAAGATTCCATGAGGCATTTGCATGCTCAGACAGTGCAGCACTGCCGGAGGGGGAAGTCCGATAATAGCGAACAGCTGCAACCTGTTTGGTGAAAACCACACGTAGGGCGGTCACGATCCGACCCGTCTCTTCTTGTGTTGCGTCAGCTTCTAGGATTCTTGCATGCACAAAGGAGGTGAGTCGTGCAATTTGATCTTCGGAAATCCGTTCCATTTAAACCTCCAAAATAATGGATACATGGATGGCGTGACGCAGCGTGAGGTCGGCAGGTATGCTGCGGTCGACCTCACGCTAAACGCGACGATCAATACATTCGGGACCGCCGGGAGGAATCTCTCACGCGATCAGCATCCCTGCTCCAAAAGCCTGATGTTTCGATAGTTATGGTCATCCACCCAGCCGATGTCACCGTGCCTGTTAACGAGAATTCGATATCTATTCCCGCCGTCGCCCAAGTCGTAGATGAGCGCTGCATCGTCAGCGCCTGGAGACGAAGGGCCCCATTTGCGCGCGTGCTTGCCGGGCGTCGGGTTGTTACCGCCCGTCCTCACCTCAAACCTGTCAGGGCCCGTACGATCACCGTTCAGTCTTGGCTCCGCTTCTCCAGCCATAATTTCTGCAATGCGCTGCAGGACGGCGTTCGGCACTTCCGGCTTCTTGCCACCGGAATTATGCACCAGCACCGGTGTCTCGCCCGCCAGTACATAGTACGTGTGCAGGTCGGCCACTGTCAGGTTGTACGTGCGGGCTTGCTTCTTGAAGGGGCGATTGTCTGTGACTATGACCGTCTCGCCGGCATCCGTGAGGAGTGACATGCCTGGCTTGAGGTTGCGCGCTTCCACCCATTCCTTCTGTGACGGTGACCAGAAGGGGTGCTCATGCGTGGGTGATATTTTCTCGATGCCGTGCTCTGTGGCGATCGAGATTTCGTTGAAGTGCTTGTCGTCCTCGGTGATGATGAGGGCTGTCACTTCGCGAGGTCCGGTTCTCCCGGTCGTGGGGTCGGTTGCGAGGACCTTGTCTCCGACCCGTACGTCTTCAATGTCCTTGGTGGAGCCGTCGGACATCAAGACTTCGGTACCGGCGAGGAAGCATTTGGTGCAGCCGGACTTCTTCAACCAGTCCTGGACTGCCTTGAATCCCTTTTCCTTCACGGAGTCCGGGATCAGCTTCGCGCCTTTTAGCCACGGTAGATCAGTGGCCACGGATGCCCAGTCTTCGGCAGTGCCGTCGCCGGACATGATATTTGCCAGAGCGTTGAAGTCCGGCAGCACAATTGCCACGAACGGAAAGAACTGCGGTGGCGTTATGAGCCGGTTTTTGCTTCCCCAGGTGCCGTAATGCTTGCCGGTGTAGTAGAAGCCAGTGATGTCTCCGGCAGAGTTGTACGTCGTTGTCCGGGAGTTGTAGTTCCAGGTCCCGTCACCGTTGGGCGACATCCAGTCCTGGTAGAGATTGCTGCCGCTTCTGCATCCTTTCATGCAGTCTGTCACGGGGAACAGGCCGGACGGGTCGCTCTGGTTGACGGGGTCGTTGTTGCTGTACGTGTAGGCGGAGAGGTACTGCGGTTCGTACGGCGCGGTGAGGGGGTCGGGGCTGAGGAAGCGGCCGAGGGCGGGGTCGTAGGCGCGGGCGCCGAGGAGGGAGAGGCCGGTGGACGTGTCTTCGGTCTTGCCGAGGAATCCGCGGTCGGTGCCTGCGGGCAGGGAGCCGGAGCGTTCGTCGCCGAAGGGGGTGTAGCGGCGGCGGTCGGTCGTCCCGGTGTCGGCGTCGATGGAGAGTTGGGTGGACGCCTGGCTGTCGGCGGCCAGGTAGGTGACCTTGCCGGTGCCGGCGCCGGTGCCGGTGCCGGAGTTGGTGGTGCGCATGGCGACGGTGGCGGTGCCGCTGGAGTAGTAGCGGGTTGCGGTGACCGTCTTGCCGTCGGTGGTGGTCAGTTCCGTGCCGCCGAGGTAGGCGACGGTGGTCGCGGGGGTGGTGCGGACCAGGAGGTTGCCGTCGGCGTCGTAGGTGTAGCGGGTGAGCTGGCTGCCGGTGGACTTGGTGGTCGTGACGGTGGCGAGCCGGCCGAGGGGGGTCCAGGTGTAGTCGGTGGTCCTGGCGGTGGTGGTGCCGGTGCCGGGCTCGATGCGCTTGAGCATCGTGCCGTCGGGGTTGTAGGTCAGGGTGTCGCTGGAGGTGGTGGTGCCGCCGACGATGTGGTTGGTCTTGCGGATGCCGTGGGGCTGGTCGGCGTTGGCGGTGGTCCAGGTGCCGGCGTCGTCGTAGCCGGGGTAGAGATGGTCGCGCCTGGAGACCTGTCCGGCCGCGTCGGTGTCGGTGACGGACTGGAGGTTGCCGAGGCGGTCGTAGGTGTAGCCGGTCTGGTAGGGGGCGGCGCCCTTGAAGTCGGAGGTGCTGACGCCGGCGCAGGAAGCGGCTGTGGTCGTCAGCGCCCGCTCGAGACGTGCCTGGGCGTCGTAGGTGAAGCACTGCGACTGGGCTGTCTGGCCGGCCTGTTCGCGCAGTTCGGTGAGCCGGCCGTCGTTGTCGTAGCTGTAGGTGTCGAGCTGCTGCTCGGCGATGAGCGTGTCGACGGTGGTCCTGGTCGAGATCTTCTGCAGCCAGCGGGTGGCGTCGCTGTCGTGGTAGCCGTACTCGCGGACGGCGCTGACCCCCTTGGCCCCCGGAGCTCCGTAGGTGCGGGCCGTGACGCGGGCGTAGGCGTCGTAGGCGGTGTCGCTGACGTAGACCGCGCCGTTGCTGGAGGTGCTGCGGGTGGGCTGTCCGTAGGGGTTGTATTCGGTGGTGACGGTTTCGGCGGTCATGCCACCGGCGGCCGGGTAGCCGATCTTGGTGATGTGGTCGGCGGCGTCGTAGCCGACGGTGGTGGTGTAGCTGCCGGCCAGGCCCGTCACCTTGGACGGGAGCGTCACGGTGGTGGAGGTGGCGCGGCCGCGGGCGTCGAAGGCGTTGGCCTTCGTGGTGTAGGTGGTGCCGTCGGCGTCCCGGCTGGTGGCCTGGACGATCTGGTTCTTGCCGCCGGTGACGCTGGTGTTGTCTGCGGCCAGGTCCCACGTCCAGGTGGCGAGTTCGTTGCCGCCGGAGGTGATGCCGGTCTTGCGGTTGAGGTTGTCGTAGGCGTAGGAGACGGTCGTCCTGCCTGCGTTGCCGGTGGTCGACTGGATGTTGCCGTTGGCGTCGTAGACGGTCGTGGAGACGCCGGCGTCCGGGTCGTCGACCGTGGTGCGGCCTCCGGCCCAGTCGTAGCCGTAGGTGGTGATGTTGCCGCGGGTGTCGGTGATCTCGGCGAGTTCTCCCTTGCGGGTGTAGCCGTAGGTCGTGGTGTAGGCGGAGGTTTCCGAGTGCTCGACGACCTTCGACGTGTTGCCGTAGACGTCCGTGTAGCTGTCGGTGGCCGCGCCGACCGCGGGCTTCACGCTTGTCTTCTCGCCGTCGTACGTGGTGGTCACCTTGCCCTTGGCCTGGGCGACGCCGAGGGCGACGAGCTGGGAGAGGGTGGTGCGGCCGGCCCAGTCGGCGACCACGTCGGTGTAGGAGGGCAGGTCGGCGATCTGCGGGCTGGACGGGCCGCCCACGCCGGCCGTGCCCTGGTTGCGGAAGGTGGCCGAGGTGCCGGCGACGTTGCCCGCGGAGTCGTAGCGCGTGGCCGTCACCTGCCGGTACGCCTTCCCGTCCGCTGACGGCAGCGGCACCTGCGTCTCGCGGGCCCTGCCGAGAGCGTCGTTGTAGGAGTGCGAGGTGAGGTAGGTGCTGCCGGACTGCAGCACGCTGGTGGTGATGCGCGGGTAGCCGTCCACGGCGTCGGGGACGCCGGAGCCGTTGGTCGACGTGGGGATGGTGTAGGCGAACTTCATGGAGGGTGAGGCGCCTGTTTCGGTCGGCTTCCAGACCTCCGTGATCCTTCCGGCGGCGTCCAGGGTGACCTTCGTGATGTTCCCGTTCGCGTCCTGCGTCTGGTAGGGCAGCCCCCAGAAACGGGACGTCCAGACCTTCGTCGTCAGCGGGCCCCGAGGGGAGGCCGCTCCGTCCGGGTCGGGTGTGGTGGTCGTGACGCCGTCGGTCGGCCAGGTGTTGGTCGGGCTGTAGGTGGTGGTGGTGCGGTTGTGCTTGCCGTCCTCGGTCCACACCGTGCGGCCGGCCTTGTCGTAGCCGGCGTTCTTCGTCCGGTACTTGCCGGAGGCCGTGTAGGTGCGGATCTCGGTGGCGTTGCCGTCGGCCGGGTGGTTGTCGGCGACCGTCGGGGCGTTGTCGTAGAGGGTGGAGGTGTAGCCGTCGACGTAGGCGTCCGTGATGCTCGAGCAGCCCACCCGGTAGTGCTTGACCTGGTCCTCGAGGACGGTCCAGCGCTGGGCGCCGGTGGAGTCGTAGGCGTCGGTGTTGTAGGCGCGGCCGTAGGCGGTGCACTGGTTGTCGGAGACGTCGCTCCGGCCCCAGTCGTCGGTGCGCATGGGCAGACCGAACGTGGTCGACGCCGGCTCGGAGTCGTCGTACTCCTGCTCGACGACGTGCTCGCGCCAGGTGTTGTCGGACAGCAGGGTGCGGGTGACGGACTTGGACTGGCGGACGAAGCGGGCGTCGGGCAGGCCGTCGTACTGGGCGGTGTTGTGCGTCCAGTACGAGAAGACGGTGTTCTCGCGGCCGGTGCCCTTGTCGTCGCGGGTGGAGGTGGAGACGGTCCGGCCGGAGAGCCAGTCGGAGTCGGTGTAGGTGCCGCCGTAGCCGTCGTTGACGGTCACCGACTTCGTCGCTGACGCGTCGGTCTTGGAGGTGCGGTCGCCGTCGAGGCCGCGGTAGAGCCAGTGCTTCGTGGAGCGCTTGTTGACACCGGCGCCGGTGGTGACCTCGACCTCCTGGTAGCCGCGCCAGTCCGACCAGGACTCGTCCGCGTCCGGCGTCAGCGGGTCGTTGGTGAACCGCCACCCCGGACTGTCCTGGTAGTCGTAGGTGGTGGTCATCACCGGAGCGCCGTCCTGGTTGGTGGTGACCGTCGGGTCGACCTCCACCTTCTTGACCAGGTACTTGCGGAACCACCCCGTCCTGGCCTCGGTCTCGCCCTCCGGGGTCCACTTCTGCCAGTAGCAGTCGGTCGTGTTCGAGGCCTGCGAGGGAAGGCTGGACGCGTCGCAGGGCTTGGCGGAGCCGTAGGTGACCGTGGTGGTCGCGCCGGTGTCGCCGTGGATCTCACTGAGGCGGCGGAAGTTCAGCTCGGTGGAGCCGACCTTGTTGTCCAGGTCGACACCGTTGAAGTTGATCACCGGCAGGACCAGGTCCGTGCCGGCGCCGTACGTCTTGCGCTGCAGGTAGTCGAACCACAGCGTCTTGCCGATCGTGCCCTCGGGATTGGGCAGGCCGTGCTTGGTCTGGAACTGCTGCACCGTGTCCCAGCCGCTGCCGGTCTGGTCCAGGACGTAGGTGGTGATGTCCCAGAGCATGTCGGTGGAGAAGAACGTCGGGTAGTACGTCTTGCCCGCGCAGTTGTAGTCCGCGGACGTGCCGTCACACATCAGGTCGATCGGCACGTCCGGGTACGACGACGGCGACTCCTTGAACGTCGGGCACGTCGCCGCTGCCTTGCGCAGCGGATCGGCCTCGCTCATGCGCTCGACGCACCGGTTGACGTGGGTGAGCACGACCTTCGCCGGGACCTTGCTGTCGGCGATCTGGGAGGCCCAGCCGTACTGGATCTCCTTCAGGTACCCGGAGGAGACGTAGCTGCGGGCCTTGTCCGCGTTCGCGACGGACCGGTAGTGGTTGTACTCCTTGTCGTAGAAGTAGATCGACTCGACCTCGTTGGCGTCCACGACGCGGTCGAGGTTCCACCGGTACGCCTGCGTGCAGGGCTCGGGGAACTGGGCGTGGCACGGCTCGCCCGGGTCGTTGCCGACCACGGGCATGGTGAAGACCGAGCCGGTGGCGGTGGTGGTGCGCTCGGAGCGGCCCCAGCCGAAGTAGTAGCGGTGTCCGTCCTGGGAGGAGATCACCCAGTACTCGCCGTCGCGGCCGGCGCCGTGGCCGCCGAACAGCCGCTGCACGCGCCAGCCCGGGTCGTCCTTGACGTGGTAGGAGCCGGTGCCGGTGTTGTCCTGGATCAGTTCGGACGAGACGCCGTTGAGGTTGATGACGTAGACCGCGCCGGAGGGCTCCTTCGTGCTGTTGGGGGAGTCCCAGCACATGTCGCCGATGGTCGGCAGACCGTCGTCGGTGCAGTTGCGGTAGCGGCGCTCGATGTAGCCGACGTCCAGGTTCCAGCCCATCCCGACCCAGGAGGCCTGGTTGTTCGAGGCGGAGGTGCGGCCGTCGACCGACTGCGAGTTGTACGAGAACGCCAGCGGAGGCGCCTTGCCCATCGGCGGCTGAGGCAGCTGAACGGGCAGGCTGTAGTTGAAGGCGCCCGAACCGGTCGCCACACTCCAGGAGCCCGTCGGCGACAGCGTCGAAGCACGGTAGTCGCCCTTGTCCGACGAGGAGCCCGTGGCCAGCGTGTACACCGAGCCGCTGGTGCTCGAAACCGCCTGCGCGGTCAGGCCCGCCTCCGGCTCGGCCGTCACGGTCGCGGTCAGCGTCCCCGACGCGGTGTCGTTCTCGGCCGGCACCACCTCCCGCTCCGCGCAGCCCTCCTGCTCGGGCGTCGTCAGTGCGCACGCCGGCATCCTGACCAGCTGCAGCCGGTCGGCGAAGTCACCGCCGAAGGCGTACTTGAACCCGGAGTAGTCGATGTCCACCTGAACCGGGCCGGGCACGTCGGCGCCGTCGGTGCGCGTCACCTGCAGGCCGAGGCCGATACCGCCGGCGGGCTCCACGTCCTGGCGGTCCAGGACCCGCACATCCACCTGCTCCGGTGACACCGGCACCCCGGCGTCACCGGGCTCTTCGCCGGCCGTCTCTTCCGGGCCCGGGGAAGGAGCGCCGGTGGACGTGCTGTCCTCCGGGGCCGCCGACGGCTCGGTCGACCCCGACGGGCTCGGCTCCGGTGACGCGGAGCTCTCTCCCAGGCGCTGGACCGCACCGAACTGGGGAGTGACCGCACCGTCCGTGACCGGCGCGGGAGCGACCTCGACCACCTCGGCGATCTCCGTGGCCGTGTCACCGCTGGAGGAGGGCGAAGGAGACGGGGTGACCGTGCCGGCCTCTCCCACCGCGGCCTGTGACAGGTCGACGATCGCCTCACCCGCCGACGGCCACTCGGGCGCCGGCAACGGCTTGCCGACTTCCTCCACATCCTGAGCCGGTACCGAGCCCAGCGATTGCGACGGCACTACCGGCGTGCCGTCCTCCGCCGCCCCCGCCGACGGCGGAGAGATGAACGAGACCGTCGACAGCAAACCGGCAAGCAAGGCGCCTGCCAATCCCGTCGAGATCCACGGCGCCCTGAGCGCACGTCGAGCAGCCACCCAAACCCCCAGCACAGGCGGCCGCCCACTCCCCGGGCGGCCGCAGTCAAACGAAATGACTAATCAGGCCTCTGGGTGTCCCGCGAGGTTGCGTGCGACGTGTGGATACAGAGGCTGATCGGTGTGCGATGAACGTATTAGATGTGCAGCTCTCGCGAACAGATCTCGAGAGGAATAGTTCCCTCCGCTAAACGTGATGTACGACACGATTCCTTCTGTGTCGTCCGCAAGGGGAACTGAGCGCATCTTTGGCATCCGGTGAGTGCATCCGTCAGCGCCCCCCACGCGTCCGTGTCATGTCCGAAGTCGGCTTTCCGAGTTGCCATCTGCTGGTTTGTCCCACGCTCTGGCCATGGGTCGCATGGGCCCAGGGGACGTGAGGAGCAGCCGGGGCGGGGCGGGGCGCGGTCAGGGGCGGTCGGGCCGCTCGGTGGGGTCGTCGGCGGGGGAGGCGTCCGCGCGGGTGGCGGCGCCGGTCGTGTCCGTCGCGGCGGGCGTGGCGGCGGTCGGGGTCGTGCGGCGGCGGCGCAGGCGCAGCCAGAGCCAGAGGGCGGCGCCCAGCACCACGGCGAACGGCAGGGCGGCGCCGACGGCCATGACGATCCAGTGCAGGGTGGAGACGAAGGCCTTCCAGCCGGCCGCGAGGGCGTCCATGACCCCCGGGTCGGGCTCCTCCCGCCCCCCTTCCTCGAAGTAGTCGTCGTCGGTGAGGGTCATCGTGACGGTGGCCAGCGAGGTGCGGTCCCGCAGTGACTTCTGCCGTGCCAGCAGTGAGTCCAGCTCCGCCTCACGGGAGGAGAGTTCGCTCTCGAGGGCGACGACGTCGGTGAGGCTCTCCGCCTCGTCCATCAGCTCCCGCAGCCGCTGCACGCCGGCCCGCTGCGACTTCACCCGGCTGTCCACGTCGACGACCTCGTCGGTGACGTCCTCCGCCTCGGCGGACTGGTGGTAGACGTCGCCGGTGCCCTTGAGGTCCTCCATCGCCTCGTCGTACTTCTCCGACGGCACCCGCAGCACGAGTTCGGTCTCGTCCATGCCGTCGTGGTCGAAGGAGTGCGACTCCTCCTTGCCGACGTAGCCGCCGAGCGCCTCGGCGACCCCCCGTGCCTCGGCCACCGCGTCGCCGACGTCCTCCACCCGGACCGAGAGGCGCGCCGTGCGGATGATGTGGGTGCTCTCCAGTGCCGGGGCGTCGGCCCCCTTCCGCGCGCCGCCGTCCTGGCTCTTCGCCGCCTCGCCCCCCGCGCCGGGCGCGGCCGCTTCCTGCTGGGAGGCGGCGTCGGAACCGGCGGCCGACTTGAGGTCCCCGCCGTCCGCGCCGCAGCCGGCGAGGGCGAGCGAGGCGGCGACGAGGACCGCCGCCAGAGTGCTGCGGGCCGTGTGGGCCATGTGGGCCATGTGGGTTCCCCCCGAGGTGTGTGGGCGTGGTGTCCGTATCCGTCTGTGCCTCTTCGACGCGGGACCCCCCGGCCGCGTTCGGCGGCCCAGGTCGCGATGCGGTCACGCTCCGGTCACCGAACGGCAGGCGGGGGCGGACGGCGGGGGATACGGGCGGTTTGAGAGAGTGGGGGCATGCCAACCGGTACCCACCACGGCTCCGGCCGTCCCCCGCACGTCCTCGTGGTCGGAGCCGGTGTCGCCGGCCTGGCCGCCGCCCACCGGCTGCTGCGGCGCGGCGCCACCGTGACCGTGGCCGAGGCCTCCGGCCGCGTCGGCGGCAAGCTGCTGCCGGGCGAGATCGCCGGCGTGCGGGTCGACCTCGGCGCCGAGTCGCTGCTCGCCCGCCGCCCCGAGGCCGTGGAACTCGCCCGTGAGGCCGGCCTCGCCGACGACCTCCAGCCGCCCGCCACCGCCACCGCCGCGCTGTGGACCCGCGGCGCGCTCCGGCCGATGCCCAAGGGCCACGTGATGGGCGTGCCCGCCACGGCCGACGCGCTCGCGGGCGTCCTCTCCGACGAGGGCCTGCGCCGCGTCGCCCGGGACGCCGAGCTGCCCCGGACCGAGGTCGGCGAGGACGTCGCCGTCGGGGAGTACGTGGCCGAGCGGCTGGGCCGCGAGGTGGTGGACCGCCTGGTCGAGCCCCTGCTCGGCGGCGTCTACGCGGGCGATGCCTACCGGATCTCGATGCGCGCCGCCGTCCCCCAGCTGTTCGACGTGGCCCGCGCCTGCACCTCGCTCACCGAAGGTGTGCGCGCCCTCCAGGAGAGGACGGCGGCGAACCCGAACACCGGCCCCGTCTTCGCCGGCATCGCCGGCGGCGTCGGCCGGCTCCCGCTCGCGGTCGCCGACTCGGTCCGCTCGCGCGGCGGGGAGATCCTGCTGAACGCGCCCGTCACCGCGCTGCGCCGGGACGCCGACGGCTGGCACGCCCTCGTCGGGGACCGCCCGGTGCGGGCCGACGCCGTGGTGGTCGCCGCCCCCGCCGCGGCCGCCGCCGCGGTGCTGCGCGAGGCGGCGCCCGGCGCCGCCGCCGGGCTGGACGGCGTGGAGTACGCCTCGATGGCCCTGATCACCCTCGCCTTCCGGCGGGCGGAGGCGGACGCCCAGCTCCCCGAGGGCAGCGGCTTCCTGGTCCCGCCCGTCGACGGACGGACCATCAAGGCGTCCACCTTCGCCTCCCGCAAGTGGGGCTGGATCGCCGACGAGGACCCCGGCGTGCTGGTCGTGCGGACCTCGGTCGGCAGGTACCGGGACACCGCGATCCTGGGCCGTTCGGACCAAGAACTCGTCGAGGTCTCACGGCATGATCTGCGTGAGGCCACCGGGCTGACCGCCGAGCCGATCGCGACCACGGTCACCCGCTGGAACGACGGCCTGCCGCAGTACCCGGTGGGCCACCACACCCGGGTCGCCCGTATCCGGGAACACGTCGCCGCCGTCCCGGGCCTTGCCGTTTGCGGCGCCGCCTACGACGGTGTCGGAGTGCCCGCCACCATCGCCAGCGCCTACGCCGCCGTCGACGCCCTCGGCGCCGACCCGGTGCTCGGCCTCGGAACCGGAGAGTGAGAATAGGGTCATGAGTGACGAAGCTCCCGCCAAGATCCCCAACATCGGCAAGAAGGCGAAGGACCTCAACGAGGTCATCCGCTACACCCTGTGGTCCGTCTTCAAGCTGAAGGACGTGCTGCCCGAGGACCGGGCCGGCTACGCCGACGAGGTCCAGGAGCTGTTCGACCAGCTCGCCGCCAAGGACGTCACGATCCGCGGCACCTACGACCTGTCGGGTCTGCGCGCCGACGCCGACGTGATGATCTGGTGGCACGCCGAGACCGCCGACCAGCTGCAGGAGGCGTACAACCTCTTCCGCCGCACCAGGCTGGGCCGCGCGCTCGAGCCGGTCTGGTCGAACATGGCGCTGCACCGCCCCGCCGAGTTCAACCGCTCCCACATCCCCGCCTTCCTCGCCGACGAGGAGGCCCGCGACTACGTCTGCGTCTACCCGTTCGTCCGCTCCTACGAGTGGTACGTGCTGCCGGACGAGGAGCGCCGCGCGATGCTGGCCGAGCACGGGCAGATGGCCCGCGGCTTCGCGGACGTCCGCGCCAACACGGTCGCCTCCTTCGCGCTGGGCGACTACGAGTGGCTGCTCGCCTTCGAGGCGAACGACCTGCACCGCATCGTGGACCTGATGCGCCACCTGCGCGCCTCCAGGGCCCGCCTGCACGTCCGCGAGGAGATCCCCTTCTACACCGGCCGCCGCAAGAGCGTCGCGGAGCTGGTGCAGGGCCTCGCCTGACGACACCGTCCCGGAAGGCACGTCGGCGCCGGCGGTCCATCGACCGCCTCTCCGGTACGTCGCCCGGACACGCTCCGTCCCCTCGTTCTCGCCGATGAAGTTGACGTAGCCGCC